>CADECW010000010.1:0-10809 GCA_902825855.1 uncultured Rhodospirillales bacterium
CTAATCCTGCATCAACGTCTTCACGTGGGTGGAGACCGACTCGGCCAGGGCATCGAGGTCGTAGCCGCCTTCCAGGACGGAGACCACGCGGCCTTTGCTGTGGCGCTCGGCGATAGCGAGGAACTCCTGCGTCAGCCAGATGAAATCCTCGGTCTCGACTTCGAGCTGGGCCAGTGGATCGGCGGCATGGGCATCGAAGCCGGCCGAGATGATGATCAGCTCCGGCGCGAAGCGATGCAGCGCGAGCAGGATGCGTTCCGCCCAGGCGGCGCGGAACTCCTTGCTTCCCGCACCGGCCGGCAGCGGTACGTTGATCACGTTGTTGGCCACGCCATGCTCGCGCGGCGATCCGGTGCCGGGATAGAGCGGATACTGATGCGTCGAGGCGTAGAACAGGTTGGAGTCGACCTCGACCACGGCCTGCGTCCCCTGGCCGTGATGGACGTCGAAGTCGAGGAGGGCGACACGCTCGATGCCATATCGGGCCTGGGCGTGCCGCGCCGCCACCGCGACGTTGTTGAACAGGCAGAAGCCGCCGGGAATGGCGGGCGAGGCATGGTGGCCGGGCGGACGGACAGCAGCGAAGGCGGTGCGCGCCTGACCCTGCATCACGGCATCGACGCAGGTCACGGCCGCGCCCGCCGCGCGCTGCACGGCCTCGGCGCTGCCCTGGCTCATCACCGTGTCGCCATCGATATGGACGTGCTCGCCGGGGCCGGGGCGGACGCCGAGGATCGCCTCGACATAGTCCTGCGGGTGCACGCGCGTCAGTTCCTCGATCGAAGCGACGGGGGCGGGCACGCGCGCCAGCTCGGCGAACGCCGGATCGTCGAGCGCCGCCAGAACGGCGCGCAATCGGTCGGGGCGCTCGGGATGATAGGGGCCGGTATCGTGCTCGAGGAAGGATGGATGGCTGACCAGAAGGGTCGTCATGATGGGCGCCTCTAGAATCTGACACTCAAATGCCGCAGCGGTGCTCAAACTATTCGGTTCACAGCAATCTACCCGATCTCGGCGGGTTGCATCGGATGACCTCGTGTGTGCTTCAGTTCCTCGTACCCAAGACTGATTTACAGGTGCTGTCCGCGACTTCATGCGACACGGATTGCAACAAAAAGGCGTCGTCGGCAGCCGCATGTTGAAGGGGAATGACCGATCAGTCACCTGTTGTGTGACAGGCAGACTTGGATGCGCTTTCGCGACCGAAAAACCGAGAGTTTGGCGAGCACCCTGAAGGTTCGGTTGACGCCGGCTTCTCGCTTTGCGCCGCTATGCCTGGAGCCGCATTCAGACGGGCCGGAACCGGCACCCCACCATCTGCATTGAAACCCTCGCGACCACAATTCCCCGGTCGTTGCGGGGCCTCGGAGCGATCTACCCTCGTCTCCAGCCCTGCAGGAGGGGTCGGGCTCCCCCCAAAAGTGCTCGGCCCCTCCAACAGGCCGCCTTGCAATTACTTCAGCACCCGCCTCTTCACGCACCATCACAAGGCACATGCTACAAAAACTGCAAGACCAGTCGGGAACGGCGTCTCTAAAACTTGACCATCAATCGGCCGCTGAAGAAATGCGCCGGGCCGCGGACCGCATTGTAGGCAGGGTTGCCGAGATACTGGTAGTCGGCCGTGACGAAAACGCCCTCGGTGAGCCTCAGCGAATAATAGGCCTCGGCAACATACTCCGGGGCGTAGGTTAGCGCGCCGTCGCCTACCGTCATGCCGAGGCCGCCGGCCGCCAGGAAGGCGGAATGGCTGGCCGAGATGGAGTTGATGGCACCGCCGATGCCTACCGTGTCGCCAGGCCGTCCCCACAGGTCGCCCTTGATCGACACGCCGCCGGAGATGCTGCCGTCGATGTCGGTGAAGGCAAGGATTTCGCTGCGGCCGTCGTTCCAGCTGAAGCGGGCGAAGGCGCCGATCGAATCGGTGATCTCCTGGTCTATGCTCAGGTAGAGGCCGTACTTGGTGCGGCTCTGCCGCGTCCATGCGACGGTGTCGTTGGCGGTGAGGCCGGGATTGACTTTGGCCAGCGCGACGGCGTCGGCGTAGCCGCCGGCGAAGGCCCTGGTGACCCACGCGCCGAGCCGGGTCGTGCCGGGCCGGTCGAATGGCCGGTAGCGCATCTCCAGCTCGCCGACGATGCCGTTGCGCGACAGCGCGGCAAGATCGTAGACGTTCGTGTCGGGCTGGTTGGCGACGAGGAAAAGGCCGCCGCGGACCGCCCAGTCGGGCTGGTTCAGCTCGGCGGTGATGCCCCAGCTGAAGCCGACGCTGTCGGCCGGATAATCGAATGCCCCGGCCGACCACAGGGACCAGTTGAGGAAGTCGACACGCGGATCGTTGGCGTACCTGTTGTTGTCGAAGACGTCCTGCACGGCGAACTTGCCGGCCTGGATCGTGATGCGCGAGATGTCGCGCTCGCCGGCGAGCTGGCCGAGGTCGCTCTCCACCTTCTCGCGCTCGCCGCCCAGCCCGAAGGTCTGGCTCAAGTACAGCCGTGAGGTGTTGTAGCGCGGATAGGGGAAGGCGCGCTGCGCTTCGCCGTTGGGAAACCCGGCGGCGCCGGTGGTGAGCGCGACGCCGTAGCCCTGCATCAGTTCCGGATTGTAGTAGAGCGCGCCGCCCTCCCAGAGCCGGATGCCGAGGAATCCCGACGTCCCCCAGGTTTCGCGGCTCTGGCCGGCACCCGGCAGGCTCTGCAGCCCATCATAGGGCGCCCTGATCGGAGGGTAGCCCTGGAACACGAACACTGTCTGGCCGCGGAGTTCGAAACTGCCCGGACCGCGATCTTCCGCCCTCGTCTTCTTTCCCTCGACCTCGCCGAAGCGGTAGTTGAGGCCGAGCCTGACGCGATGGAGGTTGTATTGCGTGTCGTAGCGTGAAGGGAAGGAGCCGAACAGAAAGCCTGAGAGATTGAAGTCCGTGTAGAGATACTCGATACGCGTCGACCAGCGTGAATCGAACCGCCAGTCCAGCCCGGCACCCGCCGTCCAGCCAACGCGGATATTGGATGGATTGCCGTCTTCGTTGCCCGTGGTGAGGTCGATGCGCGAGTAGCGCGTACTCATCCAGGCAACTCCGCCCGTGAGGTAGGGCGTCCAGGCGCCGGTGGCCAGGCCGATGCGACCGCGCAGTGTTGCCAGCCATTCATACTCCTCGCTGGCGTAGCCGGTGGGAGTGGCGCGGTATGACAGGACCCTCGAGGCGTCCTCGTAGTTGGGGAACGAGAAGTCAGCTTCGATGCCCAGCATCAAGCGGGAGGGAAAAGTGTACTCCCAACCCCCTTGCACGCCGCCGAACAGCGCGCTGTAGGGGCTTCCGGCGCTTTGCGAGGTGATACCGATCGGGTCGCTCAGCGTTGCGGCGACGTCGCCGAACATGAAGCCGACATGGGCTCCGGCGTAGAAGGAACCGCCGCTGCGGCTTGTAACTTCCGTCTGCGCCTCCGCCGGCTGCACCGCTGCGATCAGGGTGGCGATCGCAAGGCCCTGCGCTGTCCTTGCAAAGCTCGTCATCGATCCCACCTCTACCTTGAGCGAGCATGCAAGGCGACGATAAGATGCGTTTTCCCCGCTCGGAGATGCCGTTTCATGCTGCGTAGATTGTTGGCCGTGGTCCTTTCTCTCGCCGGCGGCGAGGTGGCGGCGCAGGAGACCAGTTTTCTGCTGATCAACGGTACCGCCTATCCGATCAGCCAGTTGGCGGTGTCCGAGACCGACTTCAACTTCTGGACGCCCAACGTGCTGCGTCCGCCGCCCATCAAGGCAGGTGAGCGTCGCCAGGTGACCTTCAATGCGCCGACGACCTATTGCCAGGCCGACCTGCAGGTCGGTTTCGCCGACGGCGGGCAGCCGGCGGTGTGGCGCAACCTGAACCTCTGCACGCTGAGCAAGATCAAGCTGGTCTACGACCGCATGACGGGCATGACGACGGCTAGCTACGACGATTAGCGACGACGAGGCTGCGAACACGATTGGCTGAACACTGGGAAATCGATCATGGCGAACGACACGGCTTTGGCCTTCCTGCACGAGGCACCGCCACCCGGCGGCGGGCCGGTCTTTGCCTTCGACAACAGTTACGCCCGCCTGCCGGAGCGGTTCTACGCCCGACTCGATCCGACTCCGGTCTCGGCCCCGCGGCTGCTCAAGCTCAACGAGGCGCTTATCCGGGAACTCGGCCTCGAGCCCGAGATGCTGGCGGCGCCGCAGGGCGTGGAAGTCCTGGCCGGCAATCGCATCGCCGTCGGGTCCCAGCCGATTGCGCTTGCCTATGCCGGCCATCAGTTCGGCAACTTCGTGCCGCAACTCGGCGATGGTCGCGCTGTCCTGCTGGGCGAGGTGGTCGATCGTGCCGGCGTGCGGCGCGACATCCAGCTCAAGGGCTCGGGCCCCACGCCGTTCTCGCGGCGTGGTGACGGTCGCGCGGCACTCGGCCCGGTGCTGCGCGAATACATCGTCAGCGAGGCGATGGCCGAACTCGGCATCCCGACCACGCGCTCGCTGGCAGCCGTCGCGACCGGCGAACCTGTGATCCGTGAGACTGTCCTGCCGGGCGCGGTCCTCACGCGCGTTGCCAACAGCCACATTCGCGTCGGCACCTTCCAGTTCTTCGCTGCGCGCGGCGACGGCGAGGCGCTGCGGCTGCTCGCCGACCATGTCATCGCGCGGCACTATCCTGATGCGCGCCACGAGGCCAATCCCTATCGCGCGCTGTTCGAGAGTGTGATCGCACGCCAGGCCGAGCTGGTGGCGCGCTGGATGCTGGTCGGCTTCATCCACGGCGTCATGAATACCGACAACTGCTCGATCGCAGGCGAGACCATCGACTATGGTCCGTGCGCGTTCATGGATGTCTACAAGCCCGACACGGTGTTCAGCTCGATCGACCACGGCGGCCGCTACGCCTACGCGAACCAGCCGCGCATCTGTCATTGGAACCTGGCGCGCTTCGGCGAGACCCTGCTGCCTTTGCTCGACGACGACACCGACAAGGCGCTTGCCATCGCCAACGAGACGCTGGCCGGCTTCCAGGGCCGCTACGGTGCGGCGCTGATGGCCGGCATGCGGCGCAAGCTCGGCCTCTTCAGCGAGGACGACGGCGACGGCGCGCTGGCGCAGGAGCTGCTGGATGCCATGGCGGAAGCACAGGCCGATTTCACCATGACGTTCCGCGCCCTTGATCCGCAAGGCGACGACAAGGCGCGTTCCCTGTTCGCCGACCCTGCCAGGTACGAGGCGTGGGCGTCGCGCTGGCGCGAGCGCCTGGCACGCGAGCCACAGGATGCCGACACGCGGCGCGCCGCGATGCGATCGGTCAACCCCGTCTACATCCCGCGCAATCATCGCGTCGAGGCGGTGCTGGCCGCGGCGATCGAGCGCGACGACTACCGACCGTTCGAGGAATTCCTAGGGGTGCTCGCCCGGCCGTTCGAGGAGCGCCCCGAGTTCGCCGACTATGCCGGACCGGCGCCGATCGACCAGGGTGTCTATCGCACCTTCTGCGGCACCTGAAGCGCCGCCGAGAGGCGGCGGAATTCCTCGTCGCCGCGCGGCAGGCCGAACCGCAGCCAGGTCGGCTGGTGGCCGAAGGCGCGGACGTGGATGCCGTGCCGCGCGAGGTCCTCGACCTTGTCGTGCGCCTCGGGGTGGCTCGCCAGCCTGAACAAGGTCGTGCCGCCCAGGATCGCGAAGCCGGCGGAGACCAGCAACGCATCGAGCTCGTGCGCATCGGCCGCGAGGCGAGTTGCCGCCGCCTGCAGCCACGCATCGTCAGCCAGCGCCGCTGCCCCGATCGCAAGGGCAGGTCCGGCCACCGCCCACGGCCCCAACTCGTCGCGCAATTGCCGGGCGAGCGTGTCGTGCGCGATCGCGAAGCCGAGACGCAGTCCCGCCAGGCCATAGGTCTTGCCGAAGGAGCGCAACACGACGGCATTGCCGGGCAGGTAGCCGGCAAGACTTGCGTCGCCGGGCAGCAGGTCGATGAAGGCCTCGTCGACGACCAGCAGCCGGGCAGCGACGTCACGCAACGCCTGTGTCGGCGCCAGCCGGCCGGTTGGGTTGTCAGGATTGACGACGACGACGACGTCGGCATGCGCCGCCTCGAGACTTGCCACGACGGTGACGTCGTGGCCGAGCCGGCGCCAGTTGTGCTCGTGCTCGGCATAGGTCGGCCCGACGATGGCGACGTGCGAGCGCGCCACCAGGCGCGGCAGGATCTGGATCAGCGCCTGCGTGCCGGGCGCAGCGACGAGCTGGCCGGTTGCGCACCGATAGCGCGCGGCGGCGGCGGCTATCAACGTCTGCTCGGCCTCGCGCGACGGCAGGCGCGACCAGGCATCGGCAGGCGGCTCGATGACGCGATAGGGCACGGGATTGATGCCGGTCGACAGGTCGATCCATGGCAGGGGCGCCAAAGGATGGCGTCGCCGCACCTCACCAAGGTCGCCGCCATGGGCGATCGGTTTGCCGGTTGACAAGCCTGTGTTAGGCACACCTTGCATGTTCGCCGACCTCGCCCTCGTTGCCATCGCGATCGAAGCGATGGTCGGCTATCCCAACGCTGTCTATCGCCTGATCGGCCATCCTGTGACCTGGCTCGGCCGCCTCATAACACGGTGCGACGACACCTGGAATTCGGCGACCCGATCGCCGCGCGCACGGCGTCTCTACGGCGTGGTGACGCTGCTGTTGGTGCTGGCGGTTTCGTTGCTGACAGGCATTGCCATCACGGCACTTCTCGACTGTCTGTTCCCGGACATCGTTGCGCTGATCCTGTGCGGTGTGGTCGCGAGCACCCTGCTGGCGCAGCGCAGCCTCGACAGCCACGTGCTGGCCGTCGCCGAAGGCCTCGAGACGGAAGGCGTGTCGGGCGGTCGCGCCGCCGTCGCTCATATCGTCGGCCGCGAGACCAAAGGCCTCGATGAAGCCGCCATCTGCCGCGCGGCCATCGAGAGCCTCGCCGAGAATTTTTCCGACGGCGTGGTGGCGCCGTTGTTTTGGATGGTGGCGGCGGGCCTGCCGGGCGCGCTCGCCTACAAGGCGATCAACACCGCCGACAGCATGATCGGCCACAGGACAGAGCGCCATCAGGCATTCGGCTGGGCCTCGGCGCGCTTCGACGACCTGGTGAACCTGCCGGCCTCGCGCCTGTCGGGGCTGTGGCTGTCGCTGGCTGCCGTTCCTTTTGGTCTCTCGCCTGCCGGCGCGCTGCGGACGATGTGGCGCGACGCCGGCCACCACCGTTCGCCCAATGCCGGCTGGCCGGAGGCAGCGATGGCGGGCGCGCTCGGCATCCGGCTGTCGGGTCCACGCATCTACGACGGCGTGCCGGTGGACGAGCGTTGGGTGGGCGACGGGCGCAGCGGGCTTACGGCAAGAGATATCCGCGACGCGCTGAAGCTCTATCGCGCCGCCTGCGCCTTGCAGATCGCCGTTCTGGTCCTGGTCGTGCTCAGCCTGGAACTCTGGTAGTTGGGCGCGCGAGCGCAAGCAGCCGGTCGCAATCGACATGCTTCTCGAGATGGTCGGCAAGCAGATCGAGGGTGGCGTCGACATCGGCTTCATAGTCGAAGCCTGCGGCCCGTCCACCGATCAACTGCAACCAGTGCTGCCGCTGCCGATCGTCGGCCAGCAGGCCGTGGATGTAGCAGCCCGCGACACGACCATCGCCGCTGATCGCCCCGTCGGTCTTGCCATTGCCGAGGCTGAGCAGCGGCCGCAGCGATCCGGTGGTGCGCCCGACATGCATCTCATAGCCCTTGAACGGCACGGCGCCGTCGACGGTCTCGCCGCTCACCTCGACCAGCACCTTGTCGCCTTCGAGCACCGTGTCGACATCGAACAGGCCCAGTCCGTCGACCTTTTGCGGCGGCCCCTCGATGCCGTCCGGATCGGCGATGGTGCGACCGAGCATCTGATAGCCGCCGCAGACGCCCAGCACGAAACCGCCGCGCCGCAGGTGCGCCTTGAGATCGATGTCCCAGCCCCACTCCCTCAGCGAGGCGAGGTCGGCGATGGTCGATTTCGAGCCCGGAAGCACGACTAGGCGGGCGTCGCCCGGTATCGGCTGCCGCGGACCGACGAAGACGAGATCGACGCCGGGATCGAGTCGAAGCGGATCGAAGTCGTCGAAGTTGGCGATGCGGGGATAGGCGAGAACGGCGATTCGAATCCGCCCATCGGCATTGCCTGTCTTCTCGTGCTGCAGGACGACCGCGTCCTCGGCGGGCAGGCGATGGGCCTCGGTGAAAAAGGGCACCAGGCCCAGGGCACGCCAGCCCGTGCGTTCGCTCACCGCTTTCATGCCGTCATCGAACAGGGTTGCGTCGCCGCGGAAGCGATTGACGATGAAGCCAACGATCATGTCGGCATCGGCCGCGTCGATCACCGCCTTGGTGCCCACCAGGCTCGCGATGACGCCACCGCGGTCGATGTCGCCCACCAGCACGACCGGCACGTCGGCGGCCCGAGCGAAGCCCATGTTGGCGATATCGTTCTTGCGCAGATTGACCTCGGAGGCCGAGCCTGCTCCCTCGACCAGCACGAGATCGCACTCGCTCGCGAGCTGACCGAAGCTGTCGAGGACCGCTCCCAGAAGCCTGGGCTTCAGTTGCTGGTAGTCGCGAGCCTTGGCGTTGCCGAGGATTTTGCCTTGCACGACGACCTGGGCGCCGACATCGCTCTGGGGCTTCAGCAGCACGGGGTTCATGTGGACGCTGAGCGGCACACGCGCAGCCCGGGCCTGCAATGCCTGGGCGCGGCCGATCTCGCCGCCGTCGGCGGTGACCGCGGCGTTGTTGGACATGTTCTGCGGCTTGAACGGCCGCACGCGAAGGCCGCGCCGCGTGAAGGCGCGCGCCAGCCCGGCGACCAGCAACGACTTGCCGACGTCCGATCCCGTGCCCTGGATCATGATGGCGCGGGCGATCATCAGAACTCGATGCCCTCCTGCGCCTTCACCCCGGCAGTGAAGTGGTGCTTCACCAGCGTCATCTCGGTCACCAGGTCGGCCGCCTCTATCAGCTCGGGCTTGGCGTTGCGGCCGGTGACCACGACGTGCTGGTCGGCGCGGCGCGCCTTCAGCACGGCGACGACGTCGGCGATGGCAAGATGGTCGTAGCGCAGAGCGATGTTGAGCTCGTCGAGCACGACCAGGCGGATCGCCGGGTTGGCCATGAGTTCGCACGCCTTGGCCCAGGCGCGCGCGGCTGCGGCGACGTCGCGAGCGCGATCCTGCGTCTCCCAGGTGAAACCTTCACCCAGCGTGTGCCATTCGATCTGATCGCCGAAGCGCTCCAGGGCGGCGCGCTCGCCGGTCTGCCAGGCGCCCTTGCCGAACTGCACGACGCCGCACCTGAAGCCACGGCCCAGGGCGCGCAGCAGCAGGCCCCAGGCGGCCGTCGATTTGCCCTTGCCCTTGCCGGTATGGACGATCAGCAGGCCCTTCTCGGCGGTTTTCCGGGCGACCTCGGCATCCTGCACGGCCTTGCGGTTGGCCATTTTTGCCTTGTGGCGAGCGGCGGCGTCGGTTTCTGCGGTCATGCCTGCACAATACTGCAGGCCTGAAGGTGACCGAAATCCCGTTGACGGCCCTTCTCTGCCAACCGTATCAAGCGGGCGACGGTGCCCCTCACGGGGATCAAAAGGGAACGCGGTCAATCCGCGGCTGCCCCCGCAACTGTAGTCGGCGAGCCGATGGCCAGGATACCACTGGGAAACCGGGAAGGTGGCCGCAGGCGAAGACCCGAGAGCCAGGAAACCTGCCGTCAAGGGCCGCATCCGAACCGTCGCGCGGGGCGCAGCGAGGGTCGAGGCAACGCTTTTCGTCCGGCCATTGGCCGGATGAAGGTGCTCCGTCGGAGACGGCATCCATTCGGGCCCTCGGGCTCGCGACGACGGAGGAAGCGATGGCGTTCTCATCCAGGAGAGTCGGCGCGCCCGCGATCATCATGATCGCGGTGGCGCAACCGGCATGGGCCCATCACGTCATGGGCGGCAAGATGCCGGAGACGTTCCTGCAGGGACTGCTGTCGGGTTTCGGCCATCCGGTGATCGGCGTCGACCATCTCGCGGCCATCGTCGGCGTCGGCATTCTCGCAGCCCTCGCCGCCCGCAGTGCCCGTGTCGTGCTGGCCTTCAGCGTCGCGGTCATCGCCGGCGTCGGCCTGCATCTCGGCAACATCGACCTGCCGGCGAGCGAACTGTTCGTCGGACTGACGACGCTGTTGATCGGCGCGCTGGTGATCGCGCGCCAGTCGATGGGTCGGGGCCTGGCGCTGCTGCTGTTCGGCGTTGCCGGGCTGGTTCATGGCTATGCGCTCGGCGAATCGATCGTCGGCGCCGAGCCTTCGCCACTTGTCGCCTATCTCCTAGGCCTGCTGATCATGCAGAGCGCAATCGGCCTCGTCGCCTATGCCGCCGTGCGCGGCCTGGCACGCTGGCCGGCGCGCACGGCCGGTCTCACGGCCGCAGGCGTGCTGGTCGCACTCACGGGTGGCATCGCGACCGCCTCCGCGGCGGGCCTGACGTGACGACGACCATCCTCTACGTCTGCGTCACCTGCCGCGGCACGCCGCCGGTCGACGCTCCCGGCGCGCTTCGACCGGGCGCCCGCCTGTTGGCGGAGGTGGAGCGACGGCTCGCCGCCGACGGCGACGCGGGGATCGACGTCGTGCCGGCCAACTGCCTGTCGAACTGTCCGCGCGGCTGCAGTGCGGCGGTGTCCGGATCGGGTAAATGGACCTACGTGATCGGTGACCTCGATCCCGACCGGCACGCCGCCGACATCATCGACTTTGCCCGCCTGCATCG
>CADECW010000010.1:10909-48103 GCA_902825855.1 uncultured Rhodospirillales bacterium
CCTCGCGCGTGACGGTCGACGGCGTGGTCGCGGTGGTCGACGGCGCGGCAGTTGCCGCCGGTCGCTTCGCCGACGATCCCGAAGCGGTCGCCCGGCAGCGCGTCGAGGATTCGTCGATCGACCATGACAATCCGCTGGAAGAGGTGTTCGAGGACCAGCTCCTCTGCGCCGACCTGGTGATCCTGAACAAGGCCGACCTCATCTCGCAGGATGAGCGCCGCAACGTCGCCGGCGAGATTGCCAAGGTCCTGCCGCGGGCGGTGAAGGTCGTCGAGACGCAGAACGGCAAGGTGCCGGTCAAGATCCTGCTCGGCCTGGGCGCCGAGGCCGAGTCAGACCTCGCGAGCCGGCCTTCGCACCACGACCTCGAGGGCGAGCACGACCACGAGGATTTCGACACCTTCATTGTCGACCTGCCGGTCTTCGATTCGCCGCAGCAACTGGCCGACCGCCTGGTGAAGGCCGCCGACGCGCACGACATCCTGCGCATGAAGGGCTTCGTCGACATCGCCGGCAAGCCGATGCGCCTGCTGGTGCAGGCTGTCGGCTCGCGCGTCCAGCATCACTACGATCGCAAGTGGCCGGCTGGCGAGCGCCGCGGCCGGCTGGTTGTGATCGCGGAAAAGGGCTTCGATAGAGACGTGATCAGAGGACTCATCGCCAGTTAGTCTTTAGACGGCTATTGCCTGTGACCAATTCACCGTCATCCCGAGCGAAGCCGAGGGACCTGTTCTTGTCGACGCATCGACAAGAACAGGTCCCTCCACTCCGCGCTTCGCGCTCCGGTCGGGATGACGGAGTGAGGAATCATGCACGTCCTCGCCACTGAGCTCGCGACGCTGGAGGAGGCCGAGGTCGCCGTCGACCTCGGCCAGTCGCCGGCTGACATCGTGGTGCTTTCTTTCTCGGACAGCGACCTTTCAGCGCTTGCCGCCGCTTGGCGGCAGGAGGCCGATCGGCTGCCGACGATGCGGCTTGCCAGCCTGAAGCGGCTGAAGCATCCGATGTCGGTCGATCTCTACGTCGAGAGCGTCGTGGCCAGCGCGCGCATCGTGATCGTGCGCTGCCTGGGGGGCCTCGACTACTGGCGGTACGGCCTCGAGCACATCGCCGACATGGCGCGCGAGCGCGGCATTTTGTTTGCGGCCCTGCCGGGCGATGATCGCGCCGATCCGCGCCTCGCTTCGGTGTCGACTCTCGCCGCCGGACCATTGGCGACCATCGACCGCTTCTTCCGCGAAGGCGGGCCCGAGAACCTGCGGCAGGCGCTGCGCTATGTCGGCACGCTGCTCGGCCGAGACCTCGAATGGTCGCCGCCGGCGCCGGTCGGTCCGGTTTCGGTAAACGGCCATGCCGAGCCAGATCGTCCGGTGGCGCTGATCGTCTTCTATCGCGCCAACCTGATGGCGGCGGATACGGCGCCGATCATGGCGTTGATGGAGGCGCTCGGGCGCCAGGGCCTTGCACCGCTTGCCGTGGCGGTGAACAGCCTGAAAGATCCGCTGGCCCGGCCCGAATTGCAGGCGTTGATCGAGGTACACAGGCCTGCGGTCATCCTCAACACAACGGCCTTCTCGGCCAAGGCCGAGGACGATACGACGGTGCTCGACGACGCCGACGCGCCGGTACTGCAGGTCGTTCTGTCTGGCAGCCCGCGCGCGGCCTGGGAGGAATCCCAGCGCGGCCTGTCGCCTGCCGACCTTGCGATGAACGTCGTGTTGCCCGAACTCGACGGCCGGCTGCTGACGCGGGCCATCTCGTTCAAGGCGGAGACGCCGGCCGATCCGCGCCTGGAATTTGCCAGCGTGAGCCACGAGCCGGCAGCCGATCGCATCGACTACGTGGCGCGACTCGCAGCCGCCTGGGCGCGGCTACGGACCAGGCCGCGCGCCGAGCGGCGCCTCGCGCTGGTCCTGTCCGACTATCCGGCGCGCGGCGGCCGCAGCGGTTACGCCGTCGGCCTCGATACTGCCGCGAGCGCGGCCGGGATTCTCAATCTGCTCGCGGCCGAGGGCTACGACACCGGGCGAAGCGACTGGCGCCCCGGCGATGTCGAACGCCTCCTTGTGGGCGATGCCGAACACATCGAGATTCCGGCGGCGCGTTGCCCGACGCCCGCCCTGCAGCGTCAATTGATCGAGACCTGGGGCGAGCCAGCCGAGACCTATCGCCTGCCGGTGCTTCGCTGCGGCAAGGTGCTGGTGCTGCTGCAGCCCGATCGCGGCGATTCGAGCCATGACAAGGGCAGCGATCGCAAGTCGAGCTACCACGACACGACCTGCGCCCCGAGCCACGCCTACGTCGCCGCCTATGCCTGGATGCGCGAGGCCGAGAAGATCGACGCGCTGATCCATCTCGGTACGCACGGCACCCTGGAATGGCTGCCCGGCAAGGCGCTGGCGCTGTCGGCCGAGTGCTGGCCCGAAGTCGTCCTGGGTCCGGTGCCTGTGATCTATCCCTTCATCGTCAACAATCCAGGCGAGGCGGTGCAGGCCAAGCGCCGGCTCGGCGCCGTTACCATCGGCCATCTGACGCCTCCGCTCAGCAGCGCCGGCCTGCACGGGCCGCTGGCCGAGCTGGAGGGAATCATCGAGGAATATGCCGCGGCCGACGGCCTCGACCGTCGTCGGCTCAACTTCCTCGAGGAGGAGATCGTCGAGCGCGCATGGACCAACGGATTGGCTGCCGACTGCGGCCTGGCCAAGGGCGAGCCCAACCGACAGGCCATCGCCAAGCTCGACGCCCAACTGTGCGACATAAAGGAGCTCAGCATCCGCGACGGCCTGCACGTCTTCGGCTGCTCGCCCGACGAGGAAACGATGCGCCTGCTGGCCGCGGCAACCGGCGCGGCGACCGCAGTGCGCGTCTCCCCCGAGCGCGAGCGGGCGGCATTGCTCGCCGCCCTCGACGCGCGGCGCGTGGCGCCCGGCCCGGCCGGCGCGCCGAGCCGTGGCCGCGCCGACGTGCTGCCGACCGGCCGCAACCTCACGTCGATCGATCCGCGCGCCATCCCGACGCGCACCGCCGCCGCCATCGGCGTGCGCGCCGCCGACGAAGTGGTGCGGCGCTACCTGCAGGATCACGGCGAGCCGCCGCGCGTCCTGGTGGTCGATCTCTGGGCTTCGGCTTCGCTACGCACCGGCGGCGACGATCTCGCCCAGGCGCTGTGGTATCTCGGCGTGAAGCCGACCTGGGACAAGGCTTCGAGCCGTGTCACCGGCATCGAGATCATGCCGTTGGCCGCTCTCGACCGGCCGCGCATCGACGTGACGTTGCGCATCTCCGGCCTGTTCCGCGACATCTTCGAGGCGCAGATCGCCCTGTTCGACATGGCGGTGCGCAAGGTCGCGGCGCTCGATGAGCCGGCCGAGGACAATCCATTGGCGGAGGCCCGCCGCACCGGAGCCGATCTCGCCCGCATCTTCGGCGGCGCGCCCGGCAGCTACGGCGCACAGGCCGCCGACACCGCCCTCGACTTTGAATGGCGAGACCGCGCCGAACTCGGCGAGGTCTATCTCGCAGCCGTCACCCACGCGTACGGTGGCGCTGAAGCGGTGCAGCCGAGCGACCGCTTCCGCGATCGAGTGTCCGAGGCCGATGCGCTGGTCCACCCGCAGGACGATCGCGAGCGCGATATCCTGGACGGGGACGGCGTTGCCGATTTCGCCGGCGGCTTTGCGGCGGCGGCGGCGCTGCTCGGCAACGCGCCCGAGCTCTACCATCTCGATACGAGCCAGACCTCCGCTCCCAAGGCTAGGCGCATTGCCGAGGAGATCGCTCGCGTGGTGCGCGGCCGATTGACCAACCCGCGCTGGCTCTCGGGCATGCTCGATCATGGCCATCGCGGCGTCGCCGAGATCGCCCAGGCCGTCGATGCGCTCTACGCGTTCGCCGCGACCACGGATGTGCCCGGCCATCTGTTCGATGCAACGCACGCCGCCCTGATCGCCGACGATGCCGTGCGCACGGCCATGCTGCAGAAGAATTCGGCCGCAGCCGGCGCCATCGCCGCGCGGCTGCATGATGCCCTTGCGCGTGGTCTCTGGGTGACGCGGCGCAATGCCGTCGATCACGATCTGCGACGCCTCATGGCCGAGGCTGGCCGATGAACGCCGTGACCGACGTGAAGGGCTGGTGCCCTGGGATCCTGCGGCCGATGGCGAGCGGCGACGGCCTGATCGTGCGGGTCCGGCCACGCTGCGGCGCTTTCAGCCTCGAGACTGCGATTGCGCTTGCCGATCTCGCCGAGCGGCTCGGCAACGGCCATATCGACCTGACGCGCCGCGCCAACCTGCAGATCCGCGGCCTGACCGATGACCGGTTGGGCGAGCTGCAGATCGAACTGGCGAAGCTTGGCCTGCTCGATCGCGACGCCGGGACCGAGGCAGTGCGCAACGTCATGGTGGCGCCGCTGGCCGGTATCGATCCGGCTCAGCCATTCGATGTTCGGCCCATCGCACTGGCAATCGACGATGCCTTGACCTCGGACAAGCGCCTCCACGCCCTGCCGGGCAAGTTCGGCCTGCTGGTCGACGGCGGCGGCGCAATCTCGATCGCCGCCGAGCGCGCCGACATCTGCCTCGCCGCCGTCGGCGATGCGCTGGCGTTCGGGCTCGATACCACCAAGGGAACGCAATGGCTGGGCATGCTTGCGCCGGCTGAGGCCGCCGAAACAGCGGTCACGGCAGCCCACGCCTTCCTGGCCCTCGCAACCTCCGGCCGCATGCGTGGTCTTGGCCAAGCGGCGTTCGCCGAAATCCAGGCCGCCGTCGCGCCGCGGCTCTCGCCTTTGGCTGGACTGCCGCGCGCCGGTGGACGCCGGCTCGGACTGCTGGAGGGTGTGGTCGGTATCGCTGCGCCGTTCGGCCGCCTCGAAGCGGTTCAGTTGCGCCGGCTCGCGAAGCTCGCCGGCGATGCCGGTGCGGCGGATCTGCGTCTGTCGCCGTGGCGCGCCGTCTATTTCGGCGTATGCGAGGAAGCAGGCCTGTTCGTGCTCGAATACGCCTGTGACGCCGGGTTGATCGTCGAGGAGAACGATCCCGTGCTTCAGGTCGAAGCCTGTCCCGGCGCGCCCGACTGCAAGTCGAGCAGCGTCGACGCCCGCGCCGACGCGCGGCGGCTGGCGACTGTCGCCGCGCTTCGCGGCTGGCAGGGCAGCATCCATGTCTCGGGCTGTGCCAAGGGGTGCGCCCGCTCGTTGCCGTCGCAGCTGGTGCTGGCCGGCAAGGCCGGCGTCTATCGCCTGATCCGCAACGGCACCACCCGCGGTCCGGTCGAGCGCACGATCGGTGTCGGGGCGTTCGAGACTTTGTTTCAGGGAACGCAGGATGACTGAGCGTGCCTATGTGCGCGACGGCGCGGAGATCTATCGTCGATCCTTCGCCATCATTCGTGCCGAATCCGACCTTGCGCGGTTCAACGCGGTCGAGGAGCCGGTGGCGGTGCGCATCATCCATGCCTGCGGCATGCCCGAGATCGCTCGCGACATCGTCATGTCACGAGGCTTCGTCGAGCGCACGCGCCAGGCGCTGAAGGGGGGCGCGCCGATCTTCTGCGATTCCAAGATGGTGGCCAACGGCGTGACGCGGGCGCGCCTGCCGGCGGGCAACGACGTGGTGTGTACGCTGGACGATCCCTCGGTGCCGGAAATCGCCGAGCGCCTCGGCAATACGCGGAGCGCGGCAGCCCTCGAACTATGGCGCGAGCGGCTGGCGGGCTCGGTCGTCGCCGTCGGCAATGCCCCGACCGCGCTGTTCCGGATGCTGGAGATGCTCGACGAGGGCGCGCCTTCGCCCGCTGCCGTGATCGGCTTGCCCGTCGGTTTTGTCGGTGCGATGGAGTCCAAGGAGGCGCTGGCTGCGCATGGCGGCGTGCCGTTCCTGATCGTGCGTGGCCGCAAGGGCGGCAGCGCCATGGCGGCGGCTGCCGTCAATGCGCTGGCGAGCGAGCGCGAATGAGCGTGCTCGATTCCCTGGCCGGCACCGCGACGGCGGGCACGCTCTACGGCATCGGTGTCGGGCCGGGCGACGCCCGCTATCTCACGCTGCGTGCCGCAGGTCTGGTGCAGGCAGTCGACGTCGTCGCCTACTTCGCCAAGATCGGCTCGCCCGGCAATGCGCGCCGCATCGTGGCGCCGCTCGTCGTCGCGGGTCGCGCGGAGATGCGCCTGGAATACCCGGTGACCGACGAAGTGCCGGCCGACAGCCTGGAGTATCAGCGGAAGATCGGTGCCTTCTATCGCGAGACGGCGTCGACCCTGGCGGCCTTGCTGCGACAACGTAAGTCGGTCGGCCTGCTGGCCGAGGGCGACCCCTTCTTCTATGGCTCCTTCATGCATATGTGGCGCCGCCTCAGCGCTGATTTTCCCGTCGAGGTCGTGCCCGGCGTGACCGGCATGTCGGGCTGCTGGACGCGCGCCAACCTGCCCATCACCTGGGGCAACGATGCGCTCGCGGTTCTGCCCGGCACCCTGGGCGAGAGCGAGCTGGTCGAGCGCCTGCGGCTTGCCGACGCTGCGGTGATCATGAAGGTCGGCCGCAATCTCGCGAAGGTGCGGCGCGCCGTCGAGACGGCAGGGCTGCTGTCGCGCGCCGTCTACGTCGAGCGTGGAACCATGGCCGACGAGCGCATCCTGCCGCTGGCCGAATGCGGCGTGACGGGTGCCTACTTCGCCATGGTGCTGATCCCGGGCGAAGGGAGGCGGTTGTGACCGGCTCTCTCGTGGTGGTCGGTACCGGCCCGGGCAAGGCCGAGCTGATGACGCCGGCGACTTCGGCAGCGCTCGCCCGCGCCACCGATCTCGTAGGCTACGGTCCGTATCTCGATCGCGTGCCGCTTCGTTCGGGCCAATGCCGCCACGCCTCCGACAATCGCGTCGAGCTCGATCGTGCGCGGCGTGCTTTGTCACTCGCCGCGGCAGGGCGCCAGGTCGTTGTCGTCTCTGGCGGTGATCCCGGCGTGTTCGCGATGGCCGCGGCCGTGTTCGAAGCGGTCGAGACCGGTGAGCCTGAATGGCGCGACCTCGACATCAAGGTCGAGCCTGGGGTCACTGCGATGCTGGCCGCCGCGGCAGAGGTCGGCGCACCGCTGGGCGGCGACTTCTGTGCCATCTCGCTGTCGGACAATCTCAAAGCCTGGAGTACGGTCGAGCGCCGCCTGAAAGCTGCGGCCGAGGGCGATTTCGTGGTTGCCTTCTACAATCCCGCCTCCAGGGCGCGGCCAACGCAGCTCGGCAAGGCGTTCGACCTCTTGCGCAAGCTCAAGGCCGCCGACACGCCGGTGCTGTTCGTGCGCGCGGCGGGAACGGCCGATGCCCAGGTCGTCACGACGACGCTCGGCGACGCCGATCGGGAGCGCGCCGACATGCGCACGCTCGTGATCGTCGGCGCCAGCACGACACGTCGGGTCGGGCGTTGGATCTACACGCCACGCAGCGAGGGGGCGGGGCCTGCATGAGCCAGCCACGCCACAGCCTCCTCGGCGGTCCTCACGATATGGCCGGTGGGCTTCACCGGGCGTGTGATCATGATCACGGGCAGGCGAAGCACGCGTGCCGCTTCGATCTTGGCATACGTGGCGCTGCCGCCCGAATTGCGCGAAACGATCACGTCGATCTTTCGCTCCTTCAAGAGGCGCAGCTCGGCGTCGAAATCGAACGGTCCGCGCTGCTGCAGCACGACGAGGTTGTGCGGCCGCGCGCCCTGTGGCGGATCGATGAGGCGCACCACGTAGTGGTGCTGGGCGATGGCGGCGAAGCAGTGCAGTTCCTGCCGGCCAAGGGCCAGGAACACCTTGCGCGGTTCCTTTCCGATGGCCAGGGCCGCGCTGACCGCCGTCGGAGCCGTCTGCCAGTTGTCGCCGGCCACGGGTTTCCAGGCGGGGCGGACGAGCGTGGCCAGCCCGACGCCGGCGCGGCCGCATGCCACGACGGCGTTGGCCGAGATGCGCGGCGCGAAGGGATGGGTAGCGTCGATCACGGTTTCGATCGCCTGTTCCCTGATATACTGCGCAAGCCCGTCGGCGCCGCCGAAGCCGCCGGTGCGCGTCGCGATGGGCTGCGACTGGGGCGCGGCCGTGCGTCCGGCAAAGGACAGTGTTGCCTCGAAGCGCGAATCGTCCGCGAGAAGCTTGGCCAACGCCGAAGCCTCGGTCGTGCCGCCGAGAATGAGTACGCGCATGTCTGACGCCGCAAGCTGCCCGGCCGCGCGCTGGCTGTCCATCGTCGGCATCGGCGAGGACGGCATCGCCGGGTTGTCTCCAGTGGCGCAGAAGCTTTTGGCGTCGGCCGAGCTCGTGGTCGGTGGCAAACGCCACCTCGGCCTGGCCGAAGCGCTGATCCGTGGCCGCACGCTTGCCTGGCCCAGCCCGATCTCTGACGCCCTGCCGGAGATCGAGAAGCACCGCAGTCGGCCGGTCGTCGTGCTGGCGAGCGGCGATCCTTTTCACTACGGCGTCGGTGACCTGCTGCTGCGCTCTATTCCCGCCAGCGAGACGCTCTGCCTGCCCAACGCATCGGCCTTCAGCCTGGCGGCGGCGCGGCTCGGCTGGTCGCTGCAGGAGGTGGCGCTGGTCAGCCTGCATGGCCGCGCTCTTGAAGGAATCGTGCGCCATCTGCAGCCCGGCGCTCGCATCCTCGCCCTGTCGTGGGATGGTGAAACTCCGGCCAAGCTTGCAAGGTTCCTGGCCGAGCGTGGCATGGGCAGTTCCACGCTCACCGTTCTGGAAGCGATGGGCGGCCCGCGCGAGCGCGCACGCTCGGTAAGCGCCGCCGGCTTCGACATTGCCGACGTGGCACCGCTCAACACCATCGCGCTGCAGGTCGCGGCTGCCGCGGACGCGACGGTCCTGCCTTTGGCACCAGGCCTCGACGACACCTTGTTCGAGCATGACGGCCAGCTCACCAAGCGCGAGATCCGCGCCGTGACCGTGGCGGCGCTGGCACCGCGCCAGGGCGAGCTCTTATGGGACGTCGGACTCGGCGCGGGCTCGGTCGCGATCGAGTGGCTGTTGCGTCACCCGTCGCTCAGAGCGATAGGCATCGAAGCGGATGCCGAGCGCGCGGCGCGGGCGGCCCGCAACGCCGCCTCGTTGGGCACGCCCGACCTGCAGATCGTGCAGCAGCGCGCGCCCGAGGCCTTCGGCGGATTGCCGGCTCCGGATGCGATCTTCGTGGGCGGTGGTCTGTCCAATCCGAATATGCTGGAGGCGGCTTGGACGGCGCTGAAGCCGGGAGGGCGCCTGGTCGCCAATGCTGTTTCGATCCAGTCGGAGGCGCATCTGATCGGGTGTTTCCAGCGTCTTGGCGGCGAACTGGTGCGGCTCGACGTGTCGAAAGCCGGCAAGGCCGGCACTGGCGGCGTCTTCGTCTGGCGCGCCGCGGCGCCGATCGTGCAATGGCGCGCGAGGAAGCCGTGATCGTTGCGGGCGTGGGCTGTCGGCGCGGCACGTCGGCCGACGAGATCGAGCGCGTGGTGCGACTGGCCTTGGGGATGCACGAGCTGCCGGCCGAGCGCCTGCAAGCGATTGCGACGGAGTCGGGGAAGGCGACCGAGCCGGCCTTTCCGGAAGTGGCGCGACGTCTGTCCGTGCAGCTCGTTGCCTGCACGACGAGCGATCTCGGTCGCGTCGCCGACCAGGTGCTGACACCGTCCAGGTTCGTCCTCGAGGCCAAGGGCCTGCCGTCGATCGCCGAGGCCTCGGCCATCGTCGCGGCCGGCCGCAACGCGCGCCTGCTGGGCAGGCGCATCGCCAGCGAACGCGCGACGTGCGCGATCGCCGCAGGAGAAGGCCGATGACCGTGCATTTCATCGGTGCCGGTCCAGGCGCACCTGACCTGATCACGTTGCGCGGCCGCGATCTGATCGCGCGCTGCCCGGTCTGCCTTTATGCCGGCTCGCTGGTGCCCAAGGCGCTGCTCGAACATTGCCCACCGGGCGCACGCATCGTCGACACCGCACCGATGTCGCTCGACGAGATTGTCGAGGAATGCAAGCGCGCTACTGCCTACGGCCATGACGTGGCGCGCCTGCACTCGGGTGATCTCTCGGTGTGGAGCGCCGTCGGCGAGCAGATTCGCCGCCTGCGCGAGGCCGGCATCGCCTACACCGTGACGCCGGGCGTGCCGTCCTTTGCCGCTGCGGCCGCGGCGCTCGGTCAGGAGCTGACCTTGCCCGAAGTCGCCCAGTCGGTGGTGCTGACGCGCACTTCGGGCCGCGCCTCGGCCATGCCGCCGGGCGAGAAGCTCGAAGCCTTTGCCGCGACGGGTGCGACGCTCGCCATTCATCTCTCGATCCACACCATCGACAAAGTCGTGGCGACGTTGCTGCCGCACTACGGCGCCGACTGCCCGGCCGCCGTGGTCTATCGCGCGAGCTGGCCCGAAGAGCGCGTGATCCGCGCCACTTTGAGCACGCTCGCGGCCGAAGTCGGCAAGGCGCCCATCGATCGCACGGCGCTGATCCTTGTCGGCAAGGTGCTGAACGCGCAGGATTTCCGCGACAGCGCCCTCTACGACGCCTCCTATCAAAGACGATTCCGGGGCCGCGGCACGTGATTCCCAAGAACTTCCCGGCGCTGCCCGACTTCCCGGCCGGCGAGGTCTGGCTCGCCGGTGCAGGCCCCGGCGATCCACGCCTGCTCACCGTGCTGGCGCTGCACGCCATCGGCCAGGCAGACGACATCGTCCATGACGCGCTGGTCGATCGCCGCGTGCTCGATCTTCGCGGCGACGGCGCCGAACTGATCTCGGCCGGCAAGCGCGGCGGCCGGCCGTCGTCGCAGCAGCGCGATATCAACGACGTGCTGATCGAGCGCGCCCGCGCCGGCCGGCGCGTGCTGCGGCTGAAGGGCGGCGACCCCTTCGTCTTCGGGCGGGGCTGGGACGAGGCCTCGGCGCTGACCGAAGCCGGCGTCCGCTTTCGCATCATCCCTGGCCTGACCGCGGGCCTCGCCGGTGCGGCGCTGGCCGGCATCCCGGCGACCTCGCGCGATACCAACCATGCCGTCGTGCTGGCTGCCGGCCATCGCGCCGAGGAAGGTGGTACGGCCGATTGGGCTGCACTGGCCAGGCTCGGCCAGCCGATCGTGCTCTACATGCCGATGTCGCAGCTCGCCGAGATTGCCGCCTCGCTGCAGCAGGGCGGTTTGTCGCCCGCAACGCCTGCGGCGCTGATCCAGTCGGCGGCCACCGATCAGGAAAGGGTAGTCGAAAGCTCGCTGGGCAATCTCGTCGATGACGCGGCGCGTCACGGCGTCGGCTCGCCGTCGATCGTCGTCATCGGCGCGACGGCGGGACTGCGCCGTCATCTGCTGGGCTCGTTGGTCGGCTGGCGATGACGCCCGGCCTCATCGTCGCAGCGCCGCATTCCGGCGCCGGCAAGACCACGGTGACGATCGGGCTGATGCGCGCCTTGAGTCGGCAGGGCCTGGCCGTGCAGGCTTTCAAGTGTGGCCCGGACTATATCGATCCAGGGTTCCACGCCGTGGCGACGGGCCGGCCGAGCTTCAACCTCGACACCTGGGCGATGGCGCCGGCGACGCTCGGCGACCTCGTGGCGCGCCATGACGCCGACATCGCCATCGCCGAAGGGGTGATGGGCCTGTTCGACGGCGTCGCGGCACCAGGCCAGATCGCGCGCGGCGCCACCGCCGATCTCGCTGCCTTGCTCGGTTGGCCGGTGCTGCTGGTGCTCGACGTCGCAGGCCAGACCGAGACGGCCGCCGCCGTCGCCGCGGGCCTCGCGCAGTATCGCACCGATGTCGCCGTAGCCGGCGTGATCCTCAATCGAGTTGCCAGCCCGCGCCATCTCGCCTTGATCATGCCGGCCTTCGAACGCCTGGGGCTGAAGGTGTTTGGTGCGCTTGGCCATGACTCTCGGTTCGAGTTGCCCGAGCGTCATCTCGGCTTGATCCAGGCAAATGAGACGGACGACATCGGCCGACGGCTCGACGCATTGGCCAATGCCATCGCAGACACCGTCGATCTGTCAGCCGTTCGACGCGCGGCGGCACTCGCGAAGCCGATGGCCGGCAGCCCGCCGCGACGACCGCCTGGGCAGCGCATCGCCGTCGCCCGCGATCGGGCGTTCTCCTTCATGTATCCGCATCTGCTGGAAGGTTGGCGATTGGCCGGCGCTGAAATCCTGCCGTTCTCGCCTCTCGCCGACGAGGCGCCGGACCAGCACGCCGATGTCATATGGCTGCCCGGCGGTTATCCCGAGCTGCATGGCGGCGTGCTGGCGGCGGCGCGGCGTTTCCAGGGTGGACTGCATGTGATGGCCGCCCGGTCGGTGCCGATCCATGGTGAGTGCGGCGGCTACATGGTGCTGGGGCAGGGGATCGAGGATGCCGACGGGCATCGGCATTCGATGACCGGGCTGCTGCAGGTCGAGACGTCGTTCGCCGAACGCCGGCTGCACATCGGTTATCGTCGAGCGCGGCTGTTGGCCGACGGGCCGCTGGGAACAGCCGGCGAAACGGTCATGGGGCACGAATTCCACTACGCCAGTGTTCTCAGCGTCGGTGACGAGCCGCTGGTCGATTGCCGCGATGCGACCGGTGCAGTCGTGCCCGAGGCCGGCGCCCGCAACGGCTCGGTGAGCGGCACCTTCTTCCATGCCATCGATGGATTGCAGACATGAAGCCGTCGTTCGATCCCGCGTTTCGCGCGCAGTTCCGCGAGCTTGTGCTGTGGCGACGCGATGTCCGGCGCTTTCGCCGCGATGCAGTGCCGCGCGAGCGTATCGATGCACTGATCGAGATCGCCACGCATGCGCCGTCGGTCGGGCTCAGCCAGCCCTGGCGCTTCGTGCACGTCGAATCGTCCGAACGGCGCGCAGCCGTCATCAAGAGCTTCACCGACGCCAACCGACGCGCGCTCGGAGGCTATGCCGGCGAGAAACGGTCGACCTATGCCGCGCTGAAGCTCGAAGGCCTTCGCGAGGCGCCGGTGCATCTGGCGGTGTTGTCGGATGACGGCACGCATACCGGCAGTGGGCTCGGCCAGCAGACCATGCCGGAGACACTGCACTATTCCGTGGTCGCCGCCATCCAGACGCTGTGGCTTGCGGCGCGGGCCGACGGCATCGGCATGGGCTGGGTGTCGATCCTTGATCCCGCCCAGGTCATCAGGGCGCTCGATGTTCCGAACGACTGGAGCCTGGTTGCCTACCTTTGCCTCGGCCTGCCCGCCGAGGAGCATCTCGATCCGGAGCTTGAACGGCATCATTGGGAACAGCGCACCGACCTTAAGTCCGTCGTCTTTACGCGGTAGCAAGGACACGGTCCGGAAAACCTTGACGCTTTTCACATCGGCTGCCACTTTGCCGGAGGTGGTTCCCGCAAGGGATCAAAAGGGAACGCGGTGCATGTGCCAGCACATAACCCCGCGGCTGCCCCCGCAACTGTGAGCGGCGAGCTTGCGACCTGAAACGCCACTGGGCTCCGAAAGGCGCCTGGGAAGGCGGTCGTAAGCGAAGACCCGCAAGCCAGGAGACCTGCCACCAGCAGCGGTCACGCGCGAACGCATTGGGCGGGGTGTCCTGATGTAGGAACTGACCCGAGCCAGCCGCGGCAAGCGCATGGCGTGGGTCGGCTACAGGTTCGCGGTGACGGGTGACGTCTGCCGCGGGTCTGTCTTGGCGGTTCCTCTCAGCGATCCTGCCCAGCGCGACATCGATCCGCTCGAGCTCTATGCCGCGGCCATCGACACGTCGGACTATGTCGCGGCGTTGGCGCCGTTGATCCGGCAGGCAGTGCCTGACGTCGGCCACCTGCTCGATGTCGGCGCAGGCGGCGGCCAGCTCGGCATGGCGATCCATGATCCGGCGCGATCGTGGACCGCCATCGAACCCTCGCCGACGATGCGGGCACGCCTGGCGAAGCTCGCCCATCCGCCGCGCGTCATCGCCGGCGGCTGGGAACAGGCTGAGGTTGCCATCCGTCACGACACGGTGCTCGCGGCGACCATGCCGGCCTTCTTCGATCATCCGGAACGCTTCCTCGCGCGCTGTCGCGACTGGGCAAGCACCGTCGTCTGGGTCGTGCCGGCCCATGCCGGTCCGAAAGGGCTGTGCTTTGCAGGCTGCCTGCCGCGCGAGTGGCATCGCGAGGACGAGACGCCAGGCATCGACATCACCATGCGCGGCCTTTCATCGGCGTCGCTGCCGGCGCGCGTCGCCTTCGCGGACTGGACCTTCACGGGCATCGTGCCCGATCTGGAAGAGCTTTCCGGTTATCTCGCCGATCGACTTGGCTGGGCGCAGTGGGACGAACGTCGCGAGTCGCTGACGGCGCATCTTGCCCGCAAGGCCAATCGCCAAGGGTCGGGCTATCGCCTCGACATCCCGAGAAGATCTGCCGTGCTTGTGTGGGGAGAACAATGAACAAGCGTGCCGTGCTGGCGCTCGCCAGCGTAATCCTGCCATCGACCGTGCTGGCCCAGGGCCAGCAGCAACCGCAACAGCCGCCACAGCTGACCCCGATGGACCAGCCAAGCCAGAAGCAGTACTTCCTGCCCGAAGGCTTCATCACGGCGACCGGCCGGCCCGAGCCGATCAGCCGCCTGGTCGGCACCGTGCAGGTCATCCACCAGGACCGCATCGCCAAGTCGACCGCGCGTTCGGTCACCGAGCTTCTGAATGAGAACGCCGTCGGCTTCATGAGCGAATGGACACCTGGCCAGACCTCGATCAACATTCGCGGCGCATCGACGGAGGGGCAGGGCCGCGACTTCAGGAGCCAGGTGCTGGTGCTGATCAATGGCCACCGCGCCGGCACCGCCAACACCTCAAAGCTGTCGAGCGCCGACATCGAGCGCATCGAGATCGTGCGCGGACCGTCCTCGGTGATCTATGGCAGCCAGAACATGGGCGGTGTCATCAACATCATCCTGAAGACCGGCCTTACCGCACCGGGCAACGTCGTGCAGGCCGATGCCGGCTCGTGGAATCTGTTCGAGGGCAAGCTCCAGTCGGGCGGGCTCTACAAGGGCTTCGACTGGTACGTCGGCGGCGCCGCCAGCACGCGCGACAACTTCGCCATCGCGGGTGGCGCAACCGAGCTCAACACTGCATGGACGCGTTACGGCGCGACTGGCAGTTTCGGTTACCAGATCGACGAGAGCAGCCGCATCGAGGGTACGGCGCGGTCGGACGGCATCTACAATGCCGGCTTCCGCGGCTCGAGCGCCAACCTGTTTGCCTTCGACACGCGCTACAACTATTCGTTCGACGCGAGCTACCTCGCCAAGACGCGCGATGGGCAGGGCAACTTCTACTTCCAGGTCTACTTCGTCACCGACGTCGACGATCTCAACAATCCCTCGCCGCTCAGCGCCTTGAACGCGGTGACCGCGCGCACGACGACGGATCACAACCGCCGCCAGCTCGATATCCTCGGTGCGCGATTCCAGCCGCGTTACAAGCCGTTCTCGGGCAATGAGCTGCTGGTAGGCCTCGACTGGGAGCGAAGCTGGCTGCGTTCCGACCGCTATCGGCTCGGAGGTTCGGCCGTTACTCAGGTCTCGCCGCAGGACAACAACCAGACCGACAATGTCTTTGCCGTCTACGCCGAGGATTCGCAGAGCTTGTTCGACGATCGTCTGATCGTGCGCGCCGGCGTGCGCCAGACCTGGGGCGCCACGGCTCTCGACTGGACGCCCAATGCGCCGACCCTGGTCACGGGCACCAATCCTTACCGCGCGACGACTTATACGGCCGGAGTCACCTTCTCCGTCACCGACTGGCTGGCGGCCCGCGCCGGGGCGTCCAGCGGCTTTCGTGCGCCGACTGCCACCGAGATTGGCGCCAACTTCACGACCACGCCGATCGGAACGACCATCTTCGGCAATCCCGCTCTGGGTCCGGAGACCAGCCAGCAATGGGAGGCGGGGGCCACGGCCACATGGAAAGGCGGCCGCTTCGACACGGTGGTGTTCAACAACACCATCTCCAACCGCATCACGCCGGTCACCGTCTCTTCGACCGGCGGCCGCGTCGTGCAGGTCCAGACCAACAGCCCGGCCAACCTCGTGGTTCAGGGCATCGAGTTCCAGCTGCAGGCCGACCTTTTCCAGTCGTTCAACTGGCGGCCGCCCGTCGACGGTCTGTTCTGGAACGTGTTCGGCAACGGCTACTACAATTGGAAGATGACCGACTACGGCGCCAACACATTGTCGGGCACCGACGTTGCGCTGCGCATCAACAAGTACGGCGCCTCGATCGGTACGCTGTTCGGCCAGATGGGTACGCAGTACCCATGGAGCGTCCAGCTGCTGGGCATCCTGCGCGGACCGATGTGGTACAACACGGAGGAAAGCCTTTCGCCGGTGTTCTTCCCGGGCCAGAACCGCACGGTCAGCGTCTACGAGAAGGGGGCGTTCTGGGTGTGGAACTCGCGCTTCGAACTGGAAGTGATCAAGGACCTGAAGCTGTTCGCGGCGGTCAACAACGTCTTCGACGTGAACAACCATCCGATCTTCATCGCCCAGGACGCCGCACCGTGCACCGCCAACCAGGTGAACCAGAACGGTGCGTGCGGCAACTCCATGCCGGGACGGGAAGTCATCGCCGGCTTCCAGTTCAGGTTTTGATCAGGACGCTTTCTTTTCTGGCTGCGCTGGCGCTCGCGGCGCCGTTGCGGGCCGAGCCCGTCACCGTGCGCGACGCCTTCGATCGCAGCGTCACCGTGCCCGAGCCGCCGCAGCGCATCGTCACGATCTTCGCGTCGAACACCGAGATGGTGGCGGCGCTGGGGCTCGCGGGCCGCATCGTCGGCATCGAAGCCTACACGCGATACCCGCCGGAGGTGCTGAAGAAGCCGCTGGTGGGGGGACGGCTGGGATTCTCCGTCGACGAGGTGGTGGCGCAGCGGCCGGATCTGGTCGTCGTCACGCCGTCGCGCCAGGCCGCCAACCAGCTCGTCGATCCCATGGAGCGGCTCGGCATTCCCATCGTCGTGCTGCTGCAGCGGGACGTGGCGGAGATCCTGTCGAACATCCGTCTGCTGGGACGCCTGACCGGCGTACCCGAACGCGGCGAGCAGTTGGCCGCGAGCCTGCAGGCCCGCCTCGACAAGATCGAGCAGCGCGTCGCCGACCGCAGCAAGCCCTCCGTGATCATGATCACCGGCCGGCTGGGCAACGGCCTGCTGCTGGTGACGCGGCCGGGCACCTACACCGGCGACGCAATCGTGCGCGCCGGCGGCAATCTCGCCTTCGATGCCGGCGCCATCGCCCAGGTTTCGCCGGAAGCCGTCTTCAATGCCGATCCCGACCTGCTGCTGTTCGCGGGCAACGACAAGGATATGAAGGAATTGTTCGGCCGCCCCGGGTGGTCCGAGATGCGCGCCGTGCGGACCGGCCGTGTCCATGCCGTCAGCCGTGCCGAGCTCCTGATCCCTGGCCCTCGCACCATCGACGGTATCGAGCGCCTGGCGAACATCTTCCATCCGCCGGCGGCAACGCAATGAGGGTGTGGCCGCTTCTGATCCTGGCATTGCTTCTGTCCATCGTGATCGGCGCCGCAGCCGGCCATGACTGGATGAGTCCGGCTGACCTGTTGCGTGCGCTGGCAGGCGACCCCGACTTGCGCAGCCGTCTCCTGATCGACTGGCGCCTGCCGCGCGTGCTGGCGGCCGCGTGCGTCGGCGGGCTCCTGGGCCTGGGTGGCACGGTTTATCAGGGTGTGTTCCGCAATCCGTTGGCCGAGCCCTACTTGTTGGGATCGGCCGGCGGCGCCGCCGTGGGCGCCACGGTAGCGCTGTTGGTGCCGCTCGCTGTGCCGCAATCGTTCGTGCTGCCGCTGCTCGCCTTCGCCGGCGCCTGGGGCGCCACCATGCTGGTGATCGGCATCTCGCGCGTCGCCGGCGCCGTAGATGCCGCCGGTATGCTGCTGGCTGGTGTCGCGGTGGCCGCAGTGCTGGGAGCCTTGCGCTCCTTCCTGATGCTGGCGCTGTCGGACGAGACGGTGAGCCTGCAGATCGTTCTAAGCTGGGTGCTGGGTGGCGTGCAGACGCCGACGTGGCCCATTCTCGGCCTGATGGCGGCGATCTCGGTCGCGTGTCTCATGCTGACCTTGCTGTTGGCCGGCCGGCTCGATGTGCTTGGTCTTGGTGAGACCATGGCGATTTCATTCGGCCTCAACGTCAATCGCTTCATTGCCATCGCCGTGCTCGCGGGCTCGGTGGTCGTCGCCGCGGCCGTCGCTTTCGGCGGGCTGGTCGCTTTCGTTGGCCTTGCCTCGCCGCATATCGCGCGCTGGCTGGTCGGACCGCTGCATCGGCCGTTGCTGCCGGCATCGGCGCTGGTCGGCGCCATCGTCGTCACGCTGGCCGACGCCATCGCGCGCTCCGCCTTGCCGCCCGCCGAGATCCCACTCGGCCTGGTGACGGCGGTGGCTGGCGGGCCGTTCTTCATTCTCCTGCTCGCCCGACGGCTGCGCACATGACCGGCATTGCCGCCAGCAGCCTCGTGGTCAAACGCAACGGCGCGACGTTGCTCGACAATCTGTCGCTCTCGCTCGGACCGACCGGATCGGTCGCCATCATCGGCCCCAACGGAGCGGGCAAATCGACGCTCCTGAAGGTGCTGACCGGCATCGACAAGGCCAGCGCCGGAACGGTCCGCGTCGGCGATCGCGATCTCGCCTCGCTCGACAATGCCCAGCGCGCCCGCACGATCGGATACCTGCCGCAGCATTTCGAGCCGCACTGGGACCTCAGCGTCGCGGACCTGGTGCGGTTGGGCGCCGACCGCAGCGACCGGCTGGCCGCCGGCGCGATCGAAGCGGTGACGGAACGGTTCGAGCTCACCGCCCTCGGGCGTCGTCGCTGGTCGACCTTGTCAGGCGGCGAGCGGGCGCGCGTGCTGCTCGCCACCGTGCTGGTGGTCGACCCGCCAGTGCTGCTGGCCGACGAGCCGGCGGCCAGCCTCGACATCCGGCACCGTCTCGAAGTCATTCGTGCGCTCACCCGGCGGCCCGATCGCCTGTCGGTCGTGGTGGTGCACGATCTCGATCTCGCCTTCACCTTCTTCGAGCGCGTCGTCGTGATCGATCGCGGCAAGGTCGTGGCCGACGGGCCGGCCAAGGCCCTGATCGACGACAGACGCGTCGACGAGGCGTTTTCCGTGCGGTTTGACCGGCTGAAGACGCCCGACGGGTGGCTTTTGCGCGCGTCGACAGGCACTTGATCGAGCGGCTTGCATTGGCCCCCGGTCTGGCTGATAGGGTGGGCCAATGACGACGACCACGCCCAAGAAACTGGGCTTTTTCACCCGTCTGCTCGATCAGGCCAGCGCCGCCGAACGCTACCAGCTGGCGACCGAGCAGATCCGGCATGCCGAGCGCCATGGCTTCGATTCGGCCTGGATCGCCCAGCACCATTTCCACGAGGGGGAGGGCGGCCTGCCGGCGCCGTTCGTGTTCCTGGCGCAGGCGGCCGTGCAGACCTCGCGGATTCGGCTGGGCACGGGCATCGTCACGCTGCCCCTGGAGTTGCCGGTGCGCGTCGCCGAGGACGCCGCCGTCACCGACCTGATCTCGGGCGGACGGCTCGAAGTGGGCGTCGGGCCGGGCGGCAATCTGACGGCCTTCACCGCCTTCGGCCTCGATGCCAACGATCGCCATAAGCTGATGAACGGCAATCTCGAGCTGATGCGCACTGCCTGGGGCGGCGGCAACTTGCCGGGCGGCGACAAGCTCTATCCGGCGAGCCCGACACTGGTCGATCGCATCTGGCAGGCGACCTTCAGTGTCGAGGGTGCGCGCCGCGCCGGTCTCGCCGGCGACGGCCTGATGCTGTCGCGCACCCAGCCGCGCTCGCCCGATTCGCCCAAGGCACTTCTGTCGGACATCCAGAACCCGATGATCGACGCCTATCTCGAGGCGCTGCCCAAGGGGCGCGCACCGCGCATCCTCGCCTCGCGCACCGTATTCATCGCCGACGATGCCAAGGAAGCGATGCGGTTGGCCGAGATCGGGGCGACACGGATGCGACACCGGCTCGCTGCCACGGGAAACCTGTCGTCGGGCAGCCTGGTCGGCGATCTTATCGCTGCCTTCGACGTGCATCTCGGCACGCCGGAGCAGGTGGTCGGCTCGCTGCAGGCGGACGATACGTTGCGGCGCGCCACCGATCTCACCATGCAGGTCCATTCGATCGACCCGCCGCATCCGTTCATCCTGCGCTCCATCGAATTGATGGCGGAGCAGGTGGCGCCGGCCCTGGGCTGGGTGCGCAACGACAACGCCGCCGAACGGCGCGTCGCCTGAAGCGACTCCGGGAAGGAAAACGATGTCCGATGTGATCGACACGCTGGCCGGCATTGCGCCGGGATCGCCGCTCGATGCGATCCGCAACCAGCGTCTGCAGGCGCGCACGCATGCCCAGGCGAGCTACGATTCACTGTTCAAGCCGCTGACCGAGGCGGATGCCAGCAGGCTCGAGCGCATTGCCATCGCCAGTTTCGTCGCCGGCCTGCACGGCCAGGCTGAGATCGCAGCCTTCTACGGCGCCGCACTGGCCGAAGTCGGTGCGCCGGCCGCCTGCAGGGACGCGATCGCCGCGGCGGTGAAGGCGGCCAAGGGCCAGGGACCATACGGTCGCTATCCCAAGGGGCCGCTCAGCGCCGAGGACCAGCCGGGTCCCATGTTCAAGATCGGCGCGGCCGAGAAAGGCGTGCTCGGCGCTCGTCTGGCCACCGCGTTCGAGCATACGCACATGCTGGTATTCCATCCGCGCGATGCCGCGCCGCCATACCTGCAGGCGCTGGTCGACGCGGGGTGGTCGACCACGGGCATCGTGGTGATCTCCCAGCTCGTCGCATTCCTCTCCTATCAGATCAGGGTCGTCGCGGGATTGCGCGTCCTGAAAGCGAGGCCCGCATGACCGACAAGGTCCTTCCGACGCCGCCTCATGTCGAACCCGTCGTCTTTACGCGCGACATGCTCGACTGGCTGCCCTGGCTGGAGCCGATGGCCGAGCATGACCTGACGGCGCGTCACATGGCGGGCCTGGTCGACGCGGCGCGTGCCAAGTCCGCCTACTTCCGTCTGCTGGTGCGCGATCCCGAGGTGCTCGAGCACCGCACCAAGACCGACAAGGACATCTTCTACAATCCCGAGGCTGGCCTGCCGCGCGCCGAGCGCGAGCTCGCCGCCGCCGCCACGTCGCGCTTCAATGGCTGCATCTATTGCGCCTCGGTGCATGCCCGCTTCGCCGCGACCTATTCCAAGCGCGTCGAGGATGTCGACCGCCTGCTAGACAAGGGCGTGGATACCGAACTCGATGCCCGCTGGAACGCCATCGTCTCTGCCTCGGTAGCGCTGACCTCGACCCCCATCACGTTCGGGTCGGAGCATGTCGATGCCTTGCGCAAGGTCGGGCTGGACGAGGCGTCGATCGTGGATGTCATCAACGCCGCCTCCTTCTTCAACTGGGCGAACCGGCTGATGCTGTCCCTGGGCGAGCCGGCGGCGCCGGAAAAGGCCTAGCAAGCGCCATCGGGGACACCCGCGATCCGGCAACCTTTACCCGAACATCCCGTTTCTTCTCGGCGTCCGACGCGAGCGGAGGGAATGATGACGGTTGCGCGCAGAAAGGCTGCGCACGCCCGGCGCGGCAAGGCGGAACAGCCCCACGACGCCCTGGTCCTCCTGACAGCCGAGCATAACGAGATCGACAAGCTTGCCCGCGAGTTCGAGCGGCTGCGCAAGACTGGGAGCTCGGTGGAGAAGGGCAAGGCGGCGCTGCGACTGTGCCATGCTCTCGAGCGCACCATGACGATCAAGCACGAAGTCTTCTATCCCGCAGCCCATGCCGTGCTGGCCGATGAAGACAAAGAGCTGCTACGTCAGGCTGCGGTCAAGGACGATGGCATCCAGGACCTGATCGAGAAGATCGAAGGTACGCCGGCCGACGATCTGTCGTTCGATTCCACGGTGACGGTGCTGCACGAGCAGGCCGGCCACTTGATGAAGCAACAAGAGGACGAGCTTTTTCCGAGATTGCGCCATTCTCATCTCGATCTTTTGGGCACAGGCGAGCGCATGGCCGCACGCAGGACGGAGCTCGGCACGGCGCCGATCGACCGCGAGCGGATCCGCCAGGCGCGCAACGTCATGGCCGGCCGTTAGCCCGCAACCGCAGCTCTTCCGTTCCGTTGCCTTGTCGTGATCGCGCCAAGTGGTGCGGTAGGAGGCGGGCAATTCCTGACACCGGCATCATGCAAGACAGCACCGAACCTGCGCGGCCGTCAGCCGTGCTGAGCCATGGCGGCCGCGTGCTGCCGGCAGTGACGGTCGACACCTACAACGAAGAGCTTCGCGACGAGGATGGCTTCGTCGGCGATCGTGCCAGTGGCCGCGCCTTTCGGGCCATCCTCGAGGATTGGCGCGACAAGCTGCGCGCCCAGGGCGAGGATCCGTTCGGCGACATGCCGACCCGCGAGATCTCGAAGTCCAAGCTGGACAAGGTCCTGGCTGAGGGCGATCCGTTGGCCGCCGGCCTCGTGCATACGGCAGTCGAAGAGTTTGCCGTCGAGCTCGCCACCGTGGTGCGCCGCTTCCTGCGGCTGAAGGACTGGCACGGCACCGAGCGCATCGTCATCGGCGGCGGGCTGAGCGCCAGCCATATCGGCGAGTTGGCGATGGGCCGCGCCGCCGTGCTTCTGGCGGGCGAAAACATCAGCGTCGAACTCAAGACGATTTCCAACCATCCCGACAAGGCCGGCCTGATCGGTGCAGTGCAGCTTGCGCCGAGCTGGGTGCTGGCCGGCCACGATGCCATCCTGGCGGCAGACATTGGCGGCACCAACATTCGGGTCGGGATCGTCGACCTCAAGATGAAGAAGAAGGGCGACGTCTCGAAGGCCGCCGTGTGGAAGCTGCTTCACTGGCGGCACCGCGACGACGAACCCACGCGCGATGAGGCCCTCACGCGAATGGCCGAGATGGCCGGAGAACTGATCGGCCTCGCCGCGGCCGAGAAGCTGAAGCTGGCGCCGTTCGTCGGCATCGGCTGTCCCGGCCTGATCGACGAGCGCGGCGTGATCGTGACGGGCGGGCAGAACCTGCCGGGCAACTGGGAAGGCGAGGGCTTCGACCTCGCTCACGAGCTGACCCACCGCCTGCCGCGGTTGGAAGGTCATGAGCCCGTCGTTGTCATCCACAACGACGCGGTCGTGCAGGGCCTGAGCGAGGTGCCGAACATGACCGACGTCGAACGCTGGGGTGTGCTTACGGTCGGCACGGGGTTGGGCAACGCCCGGTTCACCAACCGGCCCGACGAACGAGGCAAAGACTCTTGATCCTGTAGACTCATCGGCCTCCGGCCGGCGCATGTCGTGACATGAACCAGTCCAGCATCGCGCCGTTCTCGTCGCGCGGGTAGGTGTGCGACAGGTCGTCGATCTCGCGATAGGTCACCTTGGCGCCGGCGGCTGTGAGAGTCTGCTCGGCCTGGCGCGCGAGCGCAGCCGGGAACATCCAGTCCTGGACTCCGTGCACGATATAGATCGGCAGATCGCGCAGGCGGTCCTCGTCGGCGAAGGTCAGCATCATGGGATGGAAAGCGGCCGCCACCGGCGCGACATGCGTGAACCTGCAGCCGCCACGCACGCCCAGCACGTAGCTGAAGGTGCCGCCGTCGCTCATGCCGGTCAGGAGCTGGCGGCCTGCGTCGATCTTCCAGTCGGCGGCGACCTGGTCGACCATGCGGTCGATGCTGGGCCCGTCGGTATCGGGATCCATCAATGACCAGGTCGAGCCGATCGCCGTCGGCGCCAGCACGATGAAGCCGCGCGTGCGCGCTTCGCGCACCCAGCTCCACAGGAAGGCGCCGCCATTGCCGCTGCCGCCGTGAAGGGCGACCACCAGGGGGTGAGCGCGGCTTTCGTCATAGGTTTCGGGCACGTAGAGCGAGAACGCACCGCGCGTGCCCGGCGGGCCGCCGGCGTGAATCACGCCCACCTTCTCGCGCTGCGGATCGACGTTGGAGAGCTTCGCCAACAACTCGGCGTCGTCGCGCGCCGACTGTTCCAGGAAGAATTGGCTGACCGGCCGGAAGAGCGCAGCCAGCGGATAGATGGCCTGGGCGGCGCGCGCGTAGTTGCGCAGACCGCGATAGGCGGCGACGATCGGCTGTGGTTCGTCGGCCGCCGAGCGCAGGGCCGCCATCCCCTCGGCAACCGCCTCGGCCGCCGGCTCGAGACAGGCCCGCACCGGCTGCAGGCGATCGGGCCAGGTGAGCGTGCGTGAATCGGCGAGTGCCGCCTTCACCGCGTCGTCGCGACCCCTCATGGCGTCGATCAGCTGCGGCAGTGTTGTCGGCGAGACGTGCCGGCCGGCGAATTCCAGGGCGTGCAATCCTTTGAGTGTTGCCGGCACAAGTCGGCTGACCAGATCGACAGCCGGCTCGTCTTCTCCGTCGCTCACTCGTTCAGTCCTTCAACAGTGTCGCTTCGAGAGGCGGCTTGCCACTGATCATGTCGGCAGCCTTCTCGGCGATCATCAGGACGGAAGCGTTGAGATTGGCCGACGGCATGGTCGGCATGATCGAGGCATCGACCACGCGCAGCCCTTCGATGCCGCGCACCCGCAGCTGGTCGTCGACCACCGCGGTCGGATCGTTGTCCGGCGCCATGCGGCAGGTGCCCATCAGATGGAACGTCGTGGTGCCGCGCTGTTTTGCGGCCGTCAGAAGGTCGTCGTCGGACTGGGCCTGGGGGCCGGGGAATTCCTCGCGGTCATAGTATTTGCTGAGCGCCGGGGACGAGAGGAGGCGGCGGGCGAGCTTCATCCCGGCGAGCAGCACACGCCGGTCGCTTTCGGCGGCCAGGTAATTCGGCTGGATGATCGGATGTTCGAACGGGTCGGCCGAGCGCGCACGCACATAGCCGATGCTGTCCGGCCGCTGCTGCCAGGAAGCGATGGTCATGCCCGGGAAGTCGTCGAGGGTAGACTGCACGCCCTCCTTGTAGGAGGCCGGCGTGAAGGTGAGCTGCAGGTCGTAGTTGTCGACGCGCTCGTCGGACTTCCAGAACACGTAAATCAGCGTCGGATTGAGGGCGAGGATGCCTTTGCGGGTGAACGCGTATTTCAGCACCTCGTTGACAAGCTTGAGCCCGTGCGATTTCTCGTTGATGGTCTCCGCGTTCTTGACCCGGGCGACGAAGCGCGGCGCGTAGTGGTCGCGCAGGTTCTCGCCGACGCCCGGCAGGTCGTGCCTTACCGCGATTCCCAGCGACTTCAACAATGGTGCCGGGCCAATACCCGAGACCTGCAGCAGTTGCGGCGAGTTCACGGTGCCGCCGCTCAGGATCAGCTCGCGGCGCGCCCGCACCTCGACCTGGGTGCCACCGCGGCCGCCTTTGCGGTAGCGCACGCCGACGGCGCGCTTGCCTTCCAGCACGATCTCCGTGGCGTGGGCGTTGGTGCGGACCGTGAGGTTGCGGCGCTTCATTGCCGGGTGCAGGTAGCCGCGGGCGGCGCTCCTGCGCATGCCGTTCTGAATGATGCGCTGCACGTAGCTTACGCCAGCCTGCATCGTTCCGTTGTAGTCGCGGTTGCGCGGGATGCCCAACTGCACGGCGCCCTCGATGAAGGCCTCGCAGATCGGGTCGCGCCACTCCAGGTCGGTGATCGGCAGGTTGCCGTCGCGGCCGCGGAACGTGTCGTCGGCCTCGCCGACCCGGCGCTCGCTGCGACGGAAGTAGGGCAGGACGTCGGCATAGCCCCAGCCGCGGTTGCCGCGCTGGGCCCAGCCGTCGAAGTCCAGCCGCTGGCCGCGATTGTAGATATGGCCGTTGATCGAGCTCGATCCGCCGAGGGTCTTGCCGCGCGGCGCGGCAATGGCCCGACCGCCGGTCCATTCGCTGGGCTCGGACTTGTACAGCCAGTTCACCTTGGGATTGACCAGTGTGTACATGAAGCCGGCCGGGATATGGATGAAGGGGTGCCAGTCCCACGGCCCCGCCTCCAGCACGCACACGGTGGCGCTCTCGTCCTCGCTCAGCCGCGAGGCGAGCACGCTGCCGGCGGATCCTGCGCCGACGATCACGTAGTCGAATGTTTCCATGCGATTGCGAATGTGCGGCAAGTCGGCCGGTTCGGCCAGGGCTGAATGGCGGCAGCGCCTCACCAAGGGAGCACCGGTGTGCCTGCGCTGGGCCCTGGCGACGATCCGAAATCAGCCTCTCAGTTTGCGGAGTCCGCCCTGCGGGACCGCAAGTTTGACTCGCCTAGCTGCGGTTGCAACGATCCTCGCAGCAAGCGGAGGAAATCGGGCATGGCGGTAGACTGGGCGAGTTCCACCATCGAAGCCGGCGGGACCACGCTCCACGTGAAGCGCGGTGGCCGCGGACATCCGGTGCTGGTGCTGCATCACGAGACCGGCACACTCGACGACCTGCCATTCTACGATGCGCTGGCGGCGAATCACGAGGTGATCGTCCCGCATCATCCCGGCTACAGCCGCTCGGCGCGCCCCGACTGGATGCGCAGCGTTCGCGACATCGCCGTGATCCATCGCGGCCTGCTCAGCGAGCTGAAGGTCGCCAGGGCGGCCCTCGTCGGGCTGGGCTTCGGCGGTTGGATCGCGGCCGAGATGGCGACCATGGGACCGGCCGACCTCTCGCACCTGGTGCTGGTCGGGGCGATGGGTATCAAGCCGCCGCAGGGCGACATCCTCGATCTCGCCGTCACCGGCTACATGGACTACGCGCGCGCGGGCTTCCACGACCAGAAGGCATTCGACCGCGTCTATGGCGCGGAGCCCTCGGTCGACCAGCTCGAAATGTGGGACATCTGCCGCGAGATGAGCTTCCGCATCGCCTGGAAACCCTACATGTACAGCCAGACACTGCCCCATCTCCTGAAGACGGTGCGCGCGCCGGCCCTGGTCGTGTGGGGCGAGAACGACAAGGTCGTGCCCATGAGCGCGGGCAAGCGCTATGCTGAAGCGCTGCCCAACGCCAGGCTCGAGATCGTCAAGGCGTGCGGGCACTCCGTCGACATGGAGCAGCCCGAGACGCTCGCCAAGCTTGTCAGTGCTTTCATCGCCCGGAGGTGACGCCATGCACCTGATGTATTTCACCGAACAGCCAATGTCGGCCTACGACGAAAAGGCCGGCCGCGATTTCGGCGCCACGGCGCTGATGTTCTCCAACAAGCATTTCGATCCGGTCGCGGGATCGAGGCTCTACAACAACTACATCGAGCAATACATGCTGGCCGAGGAGGTCGGCATCGACGGCATCATGCTGAACGAGCACCATAACGCGCCGTTCTGCATGCAGGCCAAGGCGAACATCTTCGCCGCCATCCTCGCCGGCATGACGAAGAAGGTGAAGATCGTCATGTTGGGCAACCCGCTGCCCCTGGCGGAGAACCCGATCCGGCTCGCCGAAGAGCTCGCCATGATCGACATGATCTCCAAGGGCCGGCTGGTCTCGGGTTTCGTGCGCGGCGGCGGCCAGGAGCAGCTCGCGACCGGAGTCAATCCGGCATTCAACCGCGAGCGCTTCGAGGAGGCGCACGATCTGATCACCCAGGCCTGGACCCGTCAGGGGCCGTTCCGCTTCGAGGGCACGCACTACCAGCATCGTGTCGTGAACCCGTGGGCGGTGCCGTTGCAGAAGCCCTACCCGCGGGTGTGGATCCCAGGCGTGATCAGCAAGGAGACGATCGTGTGGGCGGCGCAACAGCGCTATCCCTACATCGCGCTGAATACCTCGATCGAGCAGACCAAGAAGATCTGGGAGCTCTACGACCAGGTAGCGCTGCAGTCCGGCTATGTCGGCGGGCCGGAGAACCGCGGCTACCTGATCCAGGTCCACATCTCCGACAACGAAGACAAGGCGCGCGAGAACGCCAAGCAGTTCCGCTGGATGCAGGGCGAGTTCACCGGGCTTGCCCATCCGGTATGGAGCACGCCTTCGGGCTACGGCTCGCCCACCAACCGCCGCGCCTTCGTCGAGTTCGCTGCCGGCCGCGCCATCAACCCGCGCGGCAATACCAGCTTCGAGCAGCAGGTCGAGGATCTGCGCATCATCTACGGCACCCCCGACCAGGTGGTGGCCAAGCTGAAGCGCATCCTCGAGCAGACCAGGCCGGGGATCCTGGCGTTGTGGGGCAATGACGGTTTCGTCAGCCAGGAGGATTCACTCACCTGCATCCGGCTGATGGGTCAGGAGGTCTTCCCGGCGATCAGGGAGATTGCCAAGAGCCTCGATCTCAACAGCCCGTTCGACTCCAACGCGCCGGTGCATCTCAAGTATTCGACCGATCTGAAGCCCGTCAAGGCGGCGGCGGCGGAGTAGTGAGCGCGGACCTCGCAGTCCGCCCATAGTCTTTTGGACCACAAGCCTCCGGTTCGCTCACGCGTGTGAGCGGGCCTGAAGGTCTGCGTTGGCATGAGGGGGAGGAAACATGCAACTGGGCGCATCCCTGCCGGTCGGCGACATCGGCACCGGCCCCGCCGTCCTGCGTGACTATGCGCAGGCAGCCGAGGGGCTGGGTTACACCTACATGCTGGGGCCCGACCATGTGCTGGGCGGCAATCCGAACGTCGACTATGGAGGCAAGCGCGTCGGCACCACGGCCACCGCCTATCACGATCCCTTCGTGGTGTTCGCCTTCCTCGCGGGCGTCACGAAGAAGATGGGCTTTGCCTCCGGCGTTGTGATCCTGGCGCAACGCCAGGCCGCCCTGGTCGCCAAGCAGGCCGCCTGCCTCGACGAGTTGTGCGAAGGCCGGTTTCGCCTGGGCATCGGCGTCGGCTGGAACGAGATCGAGTTCCAGGGCCTCGGCATGGATTTCCACACAAGAGGCAGGCGCTCGGCCGAACAGGTTCGCTTCATGCAGGCGCTGTGGGCCGAGCCGCACGTCAAGTTCAAGGGCGAGTTCCATCAGCTCGACGACGGCGGCATCAACCCGCGGCCGAAATCGGGCCGCGTGCCGATCTGGTTCGGTGGCCATGCCGAGGCGACCTTCCGGCGGACCGCCAAGTACGGAGACGGCTTCATGCCGCTGCAGTATCCGGCAGGCGACGCGGCGCTGAAGGCGTTCGAAAAGCTGCGCGGCCTTATCAAGGCAGAGGGCCGCGACCCGGCCTCGGTCGGGCTGGAAGTCTGGGTTTCGCCCGGCATCGGCACGCCTGACGACTGGCGAAAGGAATTCACATTCTGGAAGAAGGCGGGCGTGACCCACGTCACCGCCCACACGACCTACGTCAGCAACCACCACAAGCGCATCGCCGGGAAGAACTACGCCGATCACCTGGACGCCATCACACGCTATCGCAAGGCCGTGGCCGACCTTCTATAAGGCCTGGCAGGGAGGGGAGGACCGGATGGCCATCGCATTTACGGTCAACGGCGAGCTGAAGCGCATCGAGGCATCGGAGACAGCGACGCTGCTCGACATCTTGCGCAATAGCCTGGGCCTGATGGGCACGCGTTACGGCTGCGGCCTGGAGCAGTGCGGCAGCTGCATGGTGCTGGTCGACGGCCAGCCCGCCTATGCCTGCACCCGCGAGATCGGCACAGTGGCCAACCGCAAGGTCACGACCATCGAGGGCCTCGGCACGCCAGCCGCGCCGCATCCTCTGCAGCAGGCCTTCCTCGACGAGCAGGCCGGCCAGTGCGGCTATTGCCTGAGCGGAATCGTGATGTCGGCAAAGGCGCTGCTCGACCGCAATCCCGCTCCCAGCCGCGCCGACGTCGTTGCCGCACTCGACCGGCATCTCTGTCGCTGCGGTGCGCATCAGCGCATCCTGCGGGCCGTCGAACGCGCGGCGGCCACCCTGCGCAACGGAGGCCGGAGATGAACGCGCGTCCGCTTCCGGCGAGCCTGGTCGACAATCCGCGACTCGACCGCTGGATCCATTTCCAGTCCGATCGCACCGTGCGCATCGCCACCGGCAAGGTCGAGATGGGGCAGGGTGTCGTCACGGCCATCGCCCAGATCGCGGCCGAGGAACTCGACCTGCCGCTCGATCGCGTGGTGGTGTTGTCGGGCGATACGACCAACGGCCCGGACGAACTCTATACGACGTCGTCGCTGTCGGTCGAAGTGTCCGGTGGTTCGGTGCGCCTGGTCTGTGCCGAGGTGCGGGCCAAGGCGCTCGAGCGTGCCGCGCTGCGCCTCAACTGCAGCCGCGACGATCTCGCTGTGGTCGACGGACAGTTCATGCAGAACGGTGCCGCGACGGGACAGGATTATTGGACCGTCGCGGGCGAGATCGATCTCACGCAGGCGGTGACCGGCTCGGTGCCGGTGAAGCCGGCCTCGTCCTATCGCGTCGTCGGCAAGAGCGTGCCGCGCATCGACCTGCCGGCAAAGCTGAGCGGCGCGGCCTTCGTCCATGATGTCCTGCCCAAGGATGTCCTGCATGCCCGCACGCTGCGCCAGCCCAACCGCGGCGCCACGCTGGCGGCGCTCGACGAGGCAGCGATCCGTCGCGCGGCGAAGGGTGAATTGCAGATCGTCCGCCAGACCAACTTCGTGGCGTTCGTCAGCCCGATCGAGAGCGTCGTCCAGGCGGCCGCGGCGGCGGCACCTGGGCACGCCAGATGGGACAATGTGCGCCGTCTCGAAGCTGCCCATCAGGAAGCGGCCTGGCTGAAAGGCCAGCCGAGCGACGACCGGCGCATCGGTGCCTGGCCTGCGCCCACGGCGAGCCCCAGGCGCCTCGTCCAGCTGACAGTGTCGCGACCTTACATCGCGCACGCGTCGATGTCGCCGTCGTGCGCCCTTGCCGAGTTTCGCGACGGGCACCTGACGGTGCGCTCGCACGGCCAGGGCATGCACCCGCTGCGCAAAAATCTCGCCGCCGTGCTCGGCTTGCCGGTCGAAGCGATCACGGCGCAGCACCTGCACGGCGCGGGGTGCTACGGCCACAACGGCGCCGACGATGCGGCCCTCGATGCTGCATTGGTCGCCATGCGCATTCCGAACCGCTGGATCCGCCTGCAATGGCGTCGCGAGGAGGAATTCGGCTTCGAGCCGGTCGGTCCCGCCATGCTGGTCACGTTGCATGTCGATCTCGACGAGCGCGGCCGCCCCTCCGACTGGACGACGGAGATCTGGAGCCCGACACACGTCCAGCGCCCCGGCAGCGGCAGCGGCTATCTGCTGGCGTCGGAAGCGCTCGCTGCTCCGCCGCCCGACGTTGCGCCGTTCGATCCACCGGAAGAGCGCGGCGGCGGGGGCACGCGCAATGCCGTGCCGATCTACGACGTGCCGGCGCATCGCATCCTGCATCATCTCGTGGTGCGCCCGCCGGTGCGCACCTCGGCGCTGCGCGGGCTCGGCGCGCTGCCCAACGTCTTTGCCATCGAATCGCTGATCGACGACCTGGCGGCGCGGGCCGGCGAAGATCCCGTCGCCTATCGCCTGTCCATCCTGTCCGAGCCGCGCGCCCGGCGGTTGGTCGAGCTGGTGGCCGAGCGTGCGGGCTGGTCGTCGCGCGGCCCGTCCGGCACCGGCAAGGGCCTCGGCCTGGCGGTCGCCCGCTACAAGAACCGCGCCGCCTATGCTGCCGTGGTCGCTGCCGTCACCGTGCAGGAGACGGTGAAGGTCGATCGCGTCTGGTGCGTGGCGGACGCAGGCCTGGTGGTCAATCCCGACGGCGCGCGCAACCAGCTCGAGGGCGGCATCGTGCAGGCGGTGAGCTGGACCTTGAAGGAGCAGGTGAAGCTCGATGCCGAGGGCATCGCCTCGCGCGACTGGGAGAGCTATCCCATCCTGCGCTTCAGCGAGGTGCCGGAGATGCAGGTCGAGTTCGTCGACGGCGCCGGAAATCCCACGCTGGGCGTCGGCGAATGCACGGTCGGTCCGACCGCTGCTGCCATTGCAAACGCCGTCAACCATGCGCTGGGCGTGCGCATCCACGACATGCCGTTGACCCGTGAGCGCATCATGGCGGCGCTGCTCAAGGCCTAGGCCGGGGCAAGCCCGGACCTCAAGCCCTGACCTGACGACTCAGGCTGCCGCCTGAACCGCGGTCGGTCCGTCGCCGGCCAGCGTCGTCCGGCGCATGTCGCGCGGCTCGTTGGCCGGGAAGGGGCGAGCACGATGCATGGTCTGCCGGTTGTCCCACATCACCAGGTCGCCGACGCGCCATTTGTGCGTATAGACGAACTCGCGCTGGGTGGCATGCTCGATCAGGTCGCGCAGGTAGCCGCGCGCCTCGGGCATCGGCCAGCCGACGATGCTGCCGGCGTGTGAGGAAAGGTAGAGCGACTTGCGCCCCGTCACCGGATGGACGCGCACCATGCATTGCCGCACCGGCCTGAAGCGCTCGCGCTCCTCGTCGGTGTAGTCGTAGAAGCCGATGATCTGGCGCGAGTACATCTGCGAATGCTCGCAGACCATGTTCTCGACCTCGGCCTTGGTCTCGTCGTCGAGCGCATCGTAGGCTGCCCGCATGTCGGCGAACTGCGTGTTGCCGCCCTTCGACGGGATCGAGATGGCATGCAGCAGCGAGTATTTGGCCGGCACGATCTTGAACGACGAGTCGGAGTGCCACAGCCGGTTGCCGATGGCGAACAGCCGGCGGCGGTCGTCGCGCTTGAACGGCGCGTTGTCCTTGTCGAGATTGGAGACGTCGGCGAAGGTCGTAGGCAGGCGATATTCGTTGGCGGCGCGAAGGCTGGTGCCGATCGCGTGCTCGATGTCGCCCAGGCTCTGGGTGAAGGCGAGCTGCTGGGCATCGTCGATCTTCTGCTCGCGGAACACCAGCACGGCGTAACGGTCCATGCCGGCATGGATCGCCGCGACTTCTTCCCTGGCCAACGGGCGCCGCATGTCGATGCCCTCGACCTCGCCGGCAAAGCACGGCCCGACTTGGCGGATGGAGATGGTCATGGTGTTCCCCTTCTTCAGGCTCTACAGGACCGCGCGCGTCCGGCGCGCGGTCCGCAAGACGTGACCTAGTGCAGCGGCGACCAGCTCGCCGGCACCGCGAACTTGTTCTCCTGCTTGAGCAGGGTCACGCTCTCGTGCCGCGGCGGCGGCCACTGACCGGGCTTCATCGCCTGGGCACGGCGCGTCTCGCGGTCGGCCATGTTCTTGTAGGCCCAGACATGGACCCACTGGTTGAGGGCGCCGATGTCGGTGAAGCCCGCGAATACCAGCGGCGAGATGGCGGCGCGCGCATTGATCAGCGGTGTCCACGCCTCGATCACCTTGGGGATATTGCCGGGACCGTAGGTGTAGGTACGGAACTCGTAGATGCTGCCGTGCTCGCCCGGCTCGAAATGCGGCGAGAACGGTGCGGGATGGAGGATCTTGCTCTCCATCTCCAGGATGTTGTCTTGGATCTTGGGCGGCCACACCCCGGTCCTGATGGCTTCGGCACGGATATGGTCGCGCTCGTTCAGGTCCTTGTAGGGCCAGACATGGATGATCTGGTTCAGCGTCCCGACCTCCGTGTGCCAGAAGCCGCCAAAGCGCGAAAGCTTGGTCCGCGCCGGCATGCCTGCGCCGAACAGCTCCGCCACCTTGGGGATGCTGCCCGGCTTCATGAGATAGGTCCGCATTTCAAAGATCATCGGTCTCTCCTTTTCAATCGGCGGCTGCAGCGGCCCGTGCCGGCCGGAACGCCGGCATGACTTCCTTGGCGAAGCGGTCGAGCTGCTCCATCGTGTCGGTCAGGTGCGTGCCGAGCGGCATGGTGCAGATGACCCGCTCGAGGCCGGGATAGCGTTGCTCGACCTTCTTCAGCGCTTCGATGATGTCGGCCGGCGTGCCGGCCAGGAAGCCGCCGGCGTTCACCGCATCTTCGATGCGCGGCAGTTTCGTGCCCGGCACCAGGCTGGGATCACGCATGGCTGCGATCTGCTGGTCGGTGATGGCACGAACCAGCCTGAGTTCGCCGAACATCTTCATGTTCTCTTCGTAGAACTTGCCCGCCTTGGCGATCGCCGCCTCGCGGCTTTCGGCGATGCAGAACTGGTAGCCGAGCGCCAGGCGCTCGCCAGGCTTGAGCTCGATGCCGCGCCGCTGATAGGCCGCGCGGAATTCGGTCATGTGGCGGTCGACGGCGCCGCCTTCGGCCGAGCCGCCGCCGATCACGCCGCTGATGCCGTACTTGGCCATGAAGTCGAAGGCGCGCTGCGAGCCGCTCTGGATGGGCTGCCAGCATTCGACTGGCCGGCGCAGGGGGCGGGGCACCAGGGTGAGTTCCTTCAGCGTGTAGCCGCGGTAGGGCACCTCGGGCGGGAGCGTGAAGTACTTGCCCTTGTGGCTGAAGCGCTCCTCGTTGAAGGATCTGAAGATGATGTCGACGCCTTCCTCGAACAGTTCGCGGTTGGCATCCTGGTCCGTCAGCGGCGAGCCGAAGGTTTCGACCTCACGGGTGTGATAGCCTCGGCCGATGCCGAAGATCACTCGCCCGCCGGTCAGGATGTCGGCCATGGCATAGTCTTCCGCCAGTCGGAGCGGGTGCCACATCGGCACGATATTGAAGCCGCAGCCGACTTTGAGGCTCTTGGTCACCCCGCAGAGGTGCGTCGCCATCATCAGCAGGTTGGGGATGCATTCCGTTCCCTCCGGCTGGAAATGGTGCTCGGCCATCCAGAAGGTGTCGTAGCCCAGCCGGTCCATCTGCTTGGCATAGGCCACCGTCTTGTGCATGACGTCGGCCAGCTGCTCGTTGGAATACCACCTGTCGTTGATCGGCTTGCCGAGATAGCCAACATCTTCCAGGTCGACCGAGCCGACATACGAACTGTCGAATTTAGTGATCATGGCCTGTTCCTCCCGGGCCTTTGTTGCAGGCAGTTCCGCATTTTTTGCACGGGCTGCCAACTGGGAATCGTGCAAAGCTCCCCTTCCCCCGATGGAGGCGAACCATGGCAAAGGACGGCAAGCAGTACGATCGCAGCGCCGAGGACCTAGGCAACATTATCGGCCTGGAGCACGTCAACCTCCAGGTCGAGGACCAGGGCATGACGACGCTGTTCTACATCAGCGGCCTGGGACTGACGCGCGACCCCTACCTGATGACCAGCATCGACAACATGTGGGTCAATGTCGGCCACAGCCAGTTCCACCTGATCACCGGCAAGCCGCAGCACCTGCGCGGTCGCACCGGACTGGTGATTCCGGATCGCGAGGCGTTGCTGCAGCGGCTCGACAGGATGAAGAAACCGCTCGAGGGAACGCGCTTCGCCTTCAAGGAGCATGACGACCATGTCGAGACGACCTGTCCGTGGGGCAACAAGCTCCTGATCCACGAGCCCGGCAGCTTCGGCCGCATGCAGCTCGGCATGCCCTATGTCGAGTTCGACGTGCCGGCAGGCTCGAGCAAGGCCATTGTCGATTTCTATCGCAAGGTCTTCGAGACCGACGCGCATGTCGACGACGCCGGCGACATGCCGGCGGCGCGGATCTCGGTCGGCCCCTCGCAGGAGCTGGTGTTCCGGGAGTCCAAGTCGAAGCTTGCGGCCTATGACGGCCATCACATCCAAGTCTACGTCGCGAATTTCTCCAGGCCGCACAAGCGGCTGCTCGAGCGCGACCTGATCACCGAGGAGAGCAACCAGTACCAGTACCGCTTCGAGCAGATCACCGACCTCGAGACCGGCAAGCCGGTCTTCCAGATCGAGCACGAGGTGCGCTGCATGACCCACCCGCTCTACGCGCGGCCGCTGGTCAACCGCAACCCCGCCCAAACCAACCGCAACTACGTGCCGGGCCGTGATGCCTGGGTGGCCGAGCCGACGGAGCCCGAGATGGACGATCCGCGGATGGCGATGCGCCAGCGGCGCTTCGAGGCGGTGACGCGGCGTCGGCAGGCCGCGGAGTAGCGAGCCGTCTGTTGCAGATAAATGAGGGCCGTACTTGAGCGCAGCGACGCTGCGCTCAAGCGGCGCTCTGAAGTGAAGCTCCAGACGCAGCGCGAGGAGAACACCGTCCGCGCACGCAATCCCTGTTCGGATCGACCGAACCTGTGACCATTTTCTGTTCGGCCTGACATCGAGACAGGCCCTCGTCACAGCAATGGCACTGGCCTCGAAGGCGATGCCCTGCTCGTCTGATCGCGGGTGGGGACCGGTCAATGCCGTGAGGGGCTTTTCATGCCTTCGTCGAACGATGGGTTTCGGGCCGTGGCGGTCCTTGTCTCGGCATGCATGCTGCTTTGCGGGCCGGCCTGGGCACTTGATGCCGATCTCGGTGGCGCTGGAGACGAGTTGCTCGGCGGTTCGGCGGAAATCGCAACGGCGCCCGATGATCCTGTCGTCCGTCGCGACAAATTCGTCGACGGCTTCATCGAGGAGTCGCTCGAGGATTCGCTGGCGATGGCCGGATTGCCGGCGGCCCTTGGCCTCGAGCTGAAGGATGCGTTGTCGTCGGCCCTCGATCGACGTCCGCTCGAGAGCGGCGACAGGTTCGAGGTCCGCTACCAGCAGACCGTCGCGGCCGACGGCCGTGAGGTCGGCGCCAGTCGCATCGTGTCTGCCGATGTCAGGACAGCAGTCAAAGGGCGGATCGCCTTGTATGGCTTTCGCCCGGCGCGCGGCGTCGAACAGCTCTGGCTCGGCAACGGCGAGTCAATGGCTTCGTCGGCGATGCGCCTGCCGCTCGATACTGTCAGTGTGACCTCGGGCTTCGGCGTGCGCGCCGATCCGTTCGAGCAGCCGCGCAACGGTCTCGGCGCGCCGAGCAAGCTTGGCACCGTCGGCGCCAGCCTCAACGTGGCGACGGCGCGTGGCATCGCGCTCGGCCTGGCGCCGGCTCCCGGCCGCACCGCCGCGCGCGGCGGCGGGGCGTTCCCGATGCACAACGGCGTCGATCTGCTGGCGCCCACGGGCACGCCGGTCCTCGCCGCATCCGACGGCACGATCGTCGGCGCGGCGCCCAACGCCGGCTACGGCAACTGGATCCGCATCGACCACGGCCACAACGTCGCGACGGTCTACGGCCACCTCTCAGCCTTCGCACCAGGTATCGCTGGCGGAGTGAAGGTCAAGCGCGGACAGGTGATTGGTCTCGTCGGCAACACCGGCCGGTCGACGGGACCGCACCTGCACTTCGAGGTCATCGACAACGGCCAGGCGGTCGACCCGATGAAGTTCTCGCCGACGAAGAAGGCGAAGCTGGAAGGCGCGGATCTCGAAAGCTTCCGCAAGCTCGTCCGGCAGGTCGACGCCGCGCGGCACGACCAAGCTCCGCTGCAGCTGATCTCCGCCGGCGA
>CADECW010000010.1:48203-57049 GCA_902825855.1 uncultured Rhodospirillales bacterium
TCGTCGATCCTGACCCATTTGCTGTGCGTGCCGGGAATGCAGACCAGCCCCGTGAAGCCGGGTTCGGTCACACCCAGGAGCTGGGTTTCCTCGCCGCGCATGACGTCGGGTCGGTCGGCCTCGGCCTGGGCGATGCCGGGCAGGATGCGGATGTCGCCGGAGCCCTCGACCCGGATGGCGCCCTCGTGCAGCGCATCGAGCGGTGTCGGCGTCCTGAGGTAGGGCGCTTCCACCCAGCCTTGCCGCGCGCCCGCCATGCCGCAGATCAGGACAGGCGTTGCCTCCGCAGCGCCGAGTCTCGCGAGATGATCGCCCAGCACCGGCGCGAAGCCTGCGCCGCCGGCGCAATGCAACATGCCTTCGTTGCCGCGACTTTCCGCCAAAGCCTTTCCGTCGGCCGACATCAGCCAGCCGCGAAAGCTGCTGGTGCCCCAGTCGATCACAACACAGACTGACGAAGCGTGACGCATGCCCGACCCTGACGGCGGGCATGCGGCATTTCAAGCTCCGTTGCAGGCCGCCTCGGCCCTCGGGCTCGGCTCTCGCGCCCGACACCGTCATCACATGGTGAGGTAGCGAGCCCGGATCGTCGCTTCCTCGGCGCGGAAGACGTCGGCGCTGGCACGATAAACCATGCGTCCCTTGACCATGATGTGCAGCTCGTCGGCGACCGCCTCGGCAAGCTTCATGTTCTGCTCGACCAGCAGGATCGTGACCCCTTCGTCGCGAAGCAGCGTGATGACGCGGGCGAGTTCGCGCACGACCAGCGGTGCCAGCCCCTGGCTCGGCTCGTCGAGCAGCATGACCTTGGGGTCGGAGACCAGCGCGCGGGCGATCGCCAGCATCTGCTGTTCGCCGCCGGACAGTTGCGAGCCGCGATTGGTCTGGCGTTCGTTGAGCGATGGGAAGAGCTTCAGCAGCCGGTCGATCGGCCACGCCGTATCCGTCCGCTCGCCGACCTTGATGTTCTCGATCACCGTAAGATCGGGAAATATCAGCCGGCCCTCCGGCACGTAGGCGACGCCCTGGCGCGACACGCGGTGCGGCGGCCAGCCGGTGATGTCGGCGCCGCCCACCGACACGCGGCCGCTGCTCGGCGGCACCAGGCCCATGATGGTTTTCACCATGGTGGTCTTGCCGACACCGTTGCGGCCCAGCACGGCGCTGATGCGACCCTGCGGCATCTCGAGGTCGACGCCCTGCAGGATGTGGCTCGCACCGTAGTGCGTATTGAGGCCGGCGATGGTGAGCATCACTCGAAGCCCCCGAGATAGGCTTCCTGCACGGCCTTGTCGGCCTTGACCGCGTCGGGCGCGCCGTCGGCGATCACCGCGCCGCGATGCAGCACGGTGATACGGTGGGCCAGCCGGAACACCACCTCCATGTCGTGTTCGACCAGCAGCACGGTCATGCGCGAGGACTTCAGGAACCCGGCCAGCGTCTCGACCGCCTGCTGAGTCTCCTCGACCGACAGCCCCTGGGTCGGCTCGTCGAGCAGCAGCACGCGGGGCTGCTGCGCCAGTGCCATTGCGACCTCGAGCAGGCGCTGGTCGCCGTGGCTCAGCAGCCCGGCCGGCGTGTCGGCGATTGCCGACAGGCCTAGCTGCTTCAGGGCGGCGTCGGCGCGCGCACTCGCCTCCGCGAAGATGTGTGCGCCGCCGAATGGCTGCCAGCGCCGCCCGTGGCGCGCCTGCGCTGCCAGCCGCGCATTCTCTCGCGCCGACATTTCGGGGAACAGCGCGGTGATCTGAAAGGTGCGCGAGAGGCCGAGCCGGCAGATCTGATGGCTCGCCATGCCCGCGATTGCCTGGCCGGCGAAATGGATCGACCCCGCCGTCGGCTTCACCGTGCCGGTGATCACGTTGAAGAGTGTCGTCTTGCCGGCGCCGTTGGGGCCGATGACGGCGCGGACCTCGCCTTCTTCGACCGCCATGGCGACGCGGTCGAGGGCCACCAGGGCGCCGTAGCGCCGCGTCACCCCATCGAGCTCGAGCAGCGCCACGTCTACGATGTCCGCACGGTGTTGCGGCTGCGCCGCAGCCACGCCGTCGCCACGCCCCATATGCCCTGCGGGGCGAACAGCACGAAGGCGATGAAGATCAGGCCGAAGTACAGCGCCCACCCTTCGGTCCACGAGCTGAGCTGGTGCTCCATCAGCATGAAGAACGCGGCCCCCAGGATCGGCCCGACCAGGGTGCCCGAGCCGCCCACGATCACCATGATGAGCACCTGGCCGCTCAGCAGCCAGAACAGCAGCTCGGTATTGGCGAAGCCTGCGAACGGCGAATAGAGCGCGCCCGCCAGGCCGCCCAGCGCATAAGCCACTGCCACCACGGCGATCTTGTAGAGGCGCGTGTTGTAGCCCAGCGCAATCGTCTTGGCCTCGTTCTCGCGGATGCCGCGCAGGACCCCGCCGAACGGCGAGCGCACCAGGGCGAAGCACAGCAGGAAGGCGCCGACGAGGCAGGCCAGCACCAGATAGTAGAAGCCGGCCTTGCTGGTGAGCGCCTCGAAGCCGAACGGTCCGGGCGTGCGCGGGATGCCCGCCAGGCCATCGGAACCGCCGGTCACCGATGTCCATTTGAACGATATGGCATAGAGGAGCTGGGCGAAGGCGAGCGTCAGCATCGAGAAGGAGACGCCGGTCGCCAGCGTGCATATCCAGCCCACGCCGATCGCCACGACGCCGGTCAGCAGCGCTGCGCCGAACACGACGAACAGCAGCGGCATGTCGGTGTGCAGCAGCATCCAGCCACTGGCATAGGCGCCGAGGCCGTAGGCGGCGGCATGGCCGAACGAGACCAGCCGGGTGTAGCCGAACATGAGGTCGAGGCTCATGGCGAACAGGCCAAGGATCAGCGCCTCGGTGAGCAGCGTCATGGCGAAGGGCGGCAAGCCGAGCGGCGCGGCCGCCAGCACCAGAACGACCGCACCCAGCAGCATGCGCAGGCCGACGGACACGGGCCTACGCCTCCTTGCCCAGAAGGCCGCCGGGACGCACGACGAGGATCGCCAGCATCACCAGGTACATGAAGGCGAGCGCCAGGTCGGGCAGATAGTAGTTGCCGAAGACCTGGACGAAGCCCACCAGCAGGGCGCCGATCAGCGAGCCCAGGAAGCTGCCCATGCCGCCGATGATGACGATCACGAAGGCATCGATGATGACCGTCGCCGCCATGCCGTTGGAGGCGGTGACCAGCGGGGCCGCCAGTACGCCGCCCAGCGCCGCCAGCCCGCAGCCGATGCCGAACACGGCCGAGCGGACGCGCTTCACGTCGACGCCGAGGGCGCTCGCCATGTCGGCGTTTTGCGAGGTCGCGCGGATCAGCAGCCCGAGCCGCGCCCGCTCGAGGAACTGCCAGATGGCCACGGCGACGACGACGCCGGTGGCGATCAGGAACAGGCGATAGAGCGGGAACGGCTCGTCCAGCATGAACACGACGCCGGCCAGCAGCTCCGGCGGCGGGACTTGCAGCGCATCCGGGCCCCAGGTCAGGCGCACGGCCTCGCCGACGACCAGGGCGAGCCCGAAGGTCACCATCAGGAAGGCATGGGCGTCGCGACGATAAAGCCGGCGCAGGATCGAGAATTCGAACGCCGCCCCGAACAATCCGACGACCACCGGCGCCAGGGCGAGTGCCAGCCAGTAGTTGCCAGACCACTTGGTGAGCGAATAGCCGACGAAGGCGCCCAGCATGTAGAGCGCGCCATGCGCGAAGTTCACGATGCGCATCAATCCGAAGATCAGCGTGAGCCCGACCCCGAGGAAGAACAGCAGCGCCGACTGCGACAGCGCGTTGACGATCTGGGTCAGCAGGAAGGCAAGGGTATTCATCCCGTCATCCCGAACGAAGCCGAGTGGGCTTTCTTACCGTCATTTGCGGCCGGGCGTCGAACAAAAGGCCGCTCGCGCTTCGCTAGGCGGCGCGAGTTGCCGCGGACGGGATCACCACGAATTGCGCAGCTCGCGGAGCTTCAGGAACACCGTGCGCTGGTCGGGCTTCTCAGGCAGGTCGGGAAAGGCCTGGCGCAGTCTCGCGATGACGGTAGGGCTGGTCAGGCGAAAGAACGTGTTGATCTCTTCCTCGACCTCGAGAGTCGATACGTACGCCTTGCTGGGGTCCTGCCCGGAGAGCTTGTCGAGCATCTTGGCGGCGCTCTTGTTGTCGGGCTCGCGGTCCAGCGTGAAGCGCAGGTTGTTCTCGATGTAGTCGTGGCCCGGATAGATCAGCGTCGATTGCGGCAGCCTGGCGAGCTGCTCGTCGAACGTCTTGTAGAGTTCCGCCGGATGGCCGCCATTGTGGCAATTGCCGGCACCGGCATTGAACAGCGTGTCGCCGCAGAACAGGGCGGGCTGGTCGGTGTGCGACCTGAGGCAGATATGGCACATCGTGTGGCCCGGCGTGTCCATGACCTCGAGCTCGACCGTCCTGCCGACCTTGACGACGTCGCCGGCGCCCAGGCCGCGCGCCATGTCGGGGATCGTGTCCCGCGCATTCTTGTGCGCCAGGATCTTCGCGCCCGTCTTCGCGGCCAGGGCGGCGTTGCCGCCGGTATGGTCGCGATGTTCGTGCGTGTTCAGGATCTGGGTGATGCTCCAGCCCTCGTCCTTGGACGCCTTCAGGCACTTGTCATGATCCAGCGGGTCGATCGCTAGCGCCTCGCCGGTCTCGCTGCAGGCGATGAGGTAGTTGAAGTTGCGGTAGGCGTTGGCCGTCCAGATCTGCTTCACGATCATGGTCATCTCCCTGCAGCGGCGGCCGGTGCTCCGGCCGTTGCCGAGCACATCCGGTGCGCCGCCTTCAATCGTCGAACGTCATCGTGTTGCACTTCGGCGTCGTTGCCTCGCCGGGGAAGGTGGCGATCACCTGCGGAATAGGTGTGTCGAAGCCCTGCTTCTTCACCACCTCGACCATGAAGCCCTGCTGGACGCCCTGGTGATCGCATTTGCGGATGAACACCTTGCCCTTGACGCTCTCGATCTCGATGTCCTCGAGCGCCGGCCGCAGCTTGTCGGCCTCGATGCCGCCCGCCTTGGTGATGCCGGCGTCGAACACCTTCATGCATTGCCACTGCTCGCCCTCGAACGTGTCGGGCACCGTGTTGTGCTCCTTCTTCCACAGCTCGACGAACGCGTTGTTCAGCGGATGGTCGTAGGTGAAGCTGTAGCGCGAGGATCCGATCAGCCCGAGCGAGGCGTCGCCCACGGCGCGGATGCTGGCGAGATCGACGATCTCGGTCAGCAGCTTGACCTTCTCGGGCAGCCGGTACTGGCGCGACTGCGACAGGAAGGCATTGTTGTCATCGCCCTGCATCACCAGGAAGACGGCGTCGGCGCCGGACTGGCGGATCTTGGTGATGTAGGTCGAGTAGTCCTTGGTGCCGGTGGGGGCGAAGACCTTGCCGATGAATTCCCGCTTGGCCTTCTTCACCTCGTTCTCGAAGACCTGCACGCTGTTGTGGCCCCAGGCATAGTCCATGCCGAGGGCGTAGAACTTCTGCATCTTGCCGTCGCGCAGGTAGAGCGACACGGCGCGCGTACCCATCGGGCCCGAGATGTTGGCGCGGAAGAAGTTCGGCACGAAGCTCTCGGCGGTCAGCCGGCCGTCGCCGTTGTCGGATGAGATGAAGATTGAATTCCATTCGGCGAGCTTCGGCACGATCGCCAGCGCCTCGGAGGACAGCGTGATGCCGGTGAACAGGCGGCAGTTGTGACGCTCCACCATCTCCTGCGCCTTGCGTACGCAGTTGGCCGGGTTGCCCGCGGTGTCTTCGATCAGGAGCTCGATCGGCCGGCCGAGCAGGCCGCCCTGGGCGTTCTGCAGCTTGGCCCACAGTTCGGCGCCGCGCTTCTGCTGCTGCCCGACCGAGCCGAGCGCTCCGGTGAGCGCCAATGGCATGCCGATCTTGATCGGCCCGCTCTGCGCCTCGGCGGTGAGCCGAAGGATGGCAGGAGACGCAACGGTCGCGGTTGCCGCGAGCCCGACCTTGAGCATTGCCCGCCGCGACGGGCCGATCTTTCCCGACATGGAAACCCTCCCTTGGGTCTTTCACTTTCCATTTTCCTCCCCTTATCGACGGGAGGCATCACGGTGGTGACGCTACTCTGCAGCCTGCTGCTGCGGCGCATCCACGATGCGCGTCTTGAAGTCCGCCGGCGCCACGATCTCGAGCACTTCGAAGTCATCGGAACAGGCGATCTCGCGATGCGGGATGCCCGGGATCTGGTTGATGCAATCGCCCTTGCGGATCGTCTTCTGGCCCTGGCCGGCATACTCGAACGTCGCCCATCCGTTCAGGACGTAGACCAGCTGGAAGGTGCAGTCATGGACGTGCCAGTGCTGCACGTCGTCCTTCATCTCCTTGCCGTTGTGACGAACGAGGTGAGCGACATAGTCGCCCTTGGTGCCGTCCTTGATGCCGAGGTCGCGATACTCGAAAATTTCCCGCAGACCCGGGGTCCACTTGGCGGCGGTCGCGACGTCGTGGTTGAACGCCCAGTCCTTGATGTTGGACATGATTTCCTCCGGTGCCTATCGCACGCAGGAATACTCATCCTGCGGCGTCGCGTTGTCGACGGCCGATTGCCGCCTGCCGAAAGGTGCCCGTCGCCCGGTCATTCGTAACGCACCACGAGCTCGATATCGCCCAGCTTCAGCGTCGATCCTGGCGCCAGGGTCTGCGACGTGCCGGGTTCGACCGGATTGCCGTTGACCGAGGTGCCGTTGGTCGAGCCGACGTCCTCGATCTGCAGGAAGTTGTACTCGTCCACGCTCAATCGGGCATGACGCCGGGACACCGATGTGTTGAGCAGCACGACGTCGCACTGGCCCGAATCGCGCCCTATCAGCACGCCCTGCTTGCGCTTCACCAGATCGTCCTTCTCCTGCTCGAAGCTGAATTTGCGCCCGGTGTTGTCGGCGCCATCGAAATGGAAGACCCCGCGTAGGCGCGCCTGTTGGGTCGGCACCGTGGCGCTGCTCATGCGGGCGCGGACCCGGTAGATGTGCAAGGGGCGGCTGACGTGCTTGGCGCGATGCTCGCCGCCGTCGACATAGGCGTAATCGTCCCTGAGCTTGGCGACGTCGCGCACCGCACGTGAGACGGCGATCCCGCCCGGTTCGGCCAGCACCTGGATGCGTTCGGTCAGGTTCACGCCGTCGCCGAACAGGTCGTGACCCGTCTGGTCGATGATGATCTCGCCGAGATGAACGCCGATACGGAACAGCAGGCGCTGATCCTCGGCGAGGTCCTCGTTGAAGCGCGCCATGTGCTCCTGGATGTCGATCGCCACCTGGACGGCGACGGCCGGCGAGCCGAACTCGGCGAGCATGGAATCGCCCGAACTGTGGATCAGCGCGCCGCCGGCGTCGGCGATGGCGGGCTTCCAGATCCTGTCGCGCGCCGATCGCAGCCGCTCGTACGTCAGCTCTTCCTCGGCCTCCACCAGGCGCACGAAGCCGGCGAGATCGGCATGCAGGAGGGCAGACAGTCGCCGTTCAGAAGGGGTCATGGCTACCGGTAAGGAGAGGGCGCTCGAATGCCTGGAAATGAGGCAACGGAAGCAGGCGAATTCTACGCTCTGGGGTGGCGGGGGCTCAAGCCTCCGCTGCCCGGCTCCGGCCGCCGGATTCAAACCAAAGGCGAGTTGCATCCGGGTCGGGCGCACACGCAGCCGTATTCGGCAAGCGGTCACCGTCTGATAAGGATATTCAGCGTTTCTGCAGCGCGAGCTGTTTCGCGGCGCTCGATTGCCGGCCTCACAGAACCTGAACTAGATTCTCCCACTTGGCAGGGAGGAAGTAACAGTGAATTTGACGCGGCGCCGCCTCATCGCGGGCAGTGTGGGTGCTTTGGCAGCACCCGCCTTGTTCACCAGCGCATCGGCACAGAACAGCTTTCCGTCGAAGCCGATCCGCATCGTCGTTCCTTATCCTGCCGGCGGCCAGACCGACGGCATCGCACGCTCCTTCGGCGATTTTCTTTCCCGCAAGCTCGGTCAGTCTGTCGTGGTCGAGAACAAGGGCGGCGCCGGCGGCACCATCGGTGTCGCCGAGGTCAAGCGTGCTGCGCCCGACGGCTACACGATCCTCTGCACGATCTCCTCCTCGCTGATCCAGAACCGCATCACGGTGAAGGACCTGCCGTACGATCCGGAGAAGGACTTCATCTACCTCACGATGACGACCAGCATCGGCGGGCCGGTGGTGGCGGCCGAGAAGACCGGTGCCACGAACCTCAGGCAGTTCGTCGAGTATGCGAAGAAGGTCGACAAGCTCAACTGGGGCGCCTACGGCCCCGGCTCGACGCCGCATGTGCTGATCGAGACCATGGCCAAGCAGTACGGGCTGAAGGTCGAGGTGGTGCAGTATCGCGGCGAGGCGGCGATGTTCGCCGATCTGTCGGCCCAGCAGCTCGACGGCGCGTCGGGCAGCCCCGCTGCAGCCGCGCCGGTGATCGCCTCGGGCAAGGGCAGGGTCATCGCCGTCGTCGGCGATCGGCTGCCGGCCTATCCCGACGTGCCGACGATGACGGAGCAGGGCGCGGTCGGCGGCTCCTACGAGACACGCGCCTTCGCCGCCTTCGCCGTCCCGGCGGCAACGCCGAAAGAGATCGCCAAGAAGCTTTCCGACACGCTCATCGAGGCCGGAACCGACGCCAAGGTGAAGCAGCTGCTCGAGAACTACCTGATCGTCGGGCCGCTCAGCTTCGAGGCGACCAATGCCCGCTTCAAGCGCGACACCGAAGTGATGCTGGCCGTGCTGAAGGAGATCGGGCTGAAGCCCGAATAGCTCGCTGCGGGACGCCGGATGGCGGGCCCGCCGAAGCGCCGCACATTCGGCGTC
>CADECW010000010.1:57149-96881 GCA_902825855.1 uncultured Rhodospirillales bacterium
GCTCGCTGCGGGACGCCGGATGGCGGGCCCGCCGAAGCGCCGCACATTCGGCGTCCGAAGCGCGCGCCCGACCCTGGGGCAAAACTGTGACGTCGATTGACAACGCTTGCGGCGTCGGCCGAATTGCCGTGGGGGCGAGCGATGCGCGAATTTCTTCAATTGCCGTTCACGTGTCACAGTTGCCACCACGCCTTCTCGGTGCCGAAGGCGGAGCTGGACAAGAACGGACCTATTCACTGTCCAAAGTGCGCGGCGATCTTCCGATTGAAGAGAGAGCAGCTGAAGCACCTCGCGTCGGGTCGGAAGCTGGCCGAGGACTGATACCGGCGAATGCACCGATCAGCAGGCCCCTGATTGAGGGCCAGAATCTGCGTATTCTCATATTCGGTGCAAGATCTGGTTGTGGGCCTCACCGCATCTCGCGCGTGCCTGCAGTTCGTGAATTTTCACGTATGTGCCCGATGTCACATACGGGGCGCATATCTTGCCGCTAAAAATGCACATCGCGGTCACGCTGCGGCGCCTGGATCAGATCCTGGCGGAAGCCGCATCAACCGCGGTCTCGGACGATCGGCCATCGCGCATCGAGTTGTTGCCCTACGAGAGGTGAAGCCACTTCGTTCACAGCTTGCCAGCTTGGAATCCTGCGCACTTCGCTCCGCTTCAGCCCCGTCGTCGGCAGCAACGATGGCCCTACGTGCAGGGAGGAACGACATGGCCAAGATGCTTCGTCGTCGCACAGCCATCGCCGCGGCCCTTGCCGCAGGCACCCTCGCCGCCCCAATGCGGGTCTGGTCGAAGGGAAACTATTTCGCCGAGCCAGCCTATCGCATCGTGGTGCCGTTCGCGGCAGGTGGCATCGCCGACTGCCTGGGTCACCTCGTAGCGCAGATACTCAACGAGTCGACGGGATCGACCTTCGTCATCGAGAACTGGAGCGGAAGGGGCGGCAACCTGAGTGCGGAGATCGTGGCCAAGGCCCGGCCCGACGGTCGGACGCTCCTGCTGGGCACCGTTGGCACAGCCGTGACCAACCAGTTCCTCTACAAGAACATTTCCTACGATTGCGAGCTGAGCTTCGCGCCCGTAGCGCTGGTTGCCGAGGTGACGAACCTGCTCGTCGTGCATCCGACGTTCCCGGCCAGGACGTTCGCGGAATTCGTCGACTACTGCAGACAGCACGGACGCGAGGAGCTTCAATACGGTTCGCCGGGCAGGGGGGCCGCCGGTCACCTGACGATGGAGTATCTGCAGAGCCAGGCCGGCATCAAACTGAGGCATGTGCCTTATGGCAGCCGATCCCGGATGTTGAGGGATCTGCTGGCCGGCAACCTCCCGATCGCGATGGACAACCTGCCGGCCTGCATGAGGTATGCCCGGTCGGGCGCGTTGCGTGCTCTGGCGGTAAGCTCGACCGCGCGCTGGTTCGCGGCACCCGACGTGCCCAGCATTGCCGAGCACGGCTATCCTGAGTTCGATTCCTCGCTCTGGTGGTACATCGCCGCTCCTGCGGGCACGCGTCTCGCGCACGTACGGATGCTTTCGGACAGGATCGTCCAGGGGCTCAAGTCCGAAGTCGCCATCCGCCGCATCCGCAACTGCGGCGCCTCCGAGCGTCCGGGCAACACCGAGGAGCTTGCACGGCACATCGACGCCGAGAGGGCCAAGTGGAGCAGGGTGATCGAGGAGGCTCATCTGAAGCCGCAGTAGTTGCCGGGCGTGCCTGAAGATCTGTCGCCGCAGCAGGTGGACGGCTGGCGCCGAACAGGCGCAGGATCGCTGCGGCATGAGGATCGGCATCATCTCCGACACGCACGGTCTGCTGCGGCCCGAGGCCGTCGAACGGCTGGCCGGCGTCGACCACATCATCCATGCCGGCGACATCGGCGCCCCCGAAGTGATCGAGGGACTGCGCCGGATCGCGCCGGTGACGGCGATCAGGGGCAACGTCGACCGGGACGAGTGGGCGGCCGCGTATTCGCCGACGGAGTTCGTGAAGCTCGGCGGACGGTTCTTCCATGTGCTGCACGACGTCAATCAACTGGACCTCGACCCCGTGGCCGCAGGCATCGACGTGGTCGTTTCGGGTCATTCGCATCGCCCGAAGATCGAGACCGTCGACGGCGTGCTCTACCTCAATCCGGGAAGCGCGGGACCGCGCCGTTTCACCCTGCCGATCGCGCTGGCGACGCTGGAGCTGACGGGCGATGCGATCCGGCCCAGCCTCCACGACGTAAGCAAGCGTGCCGCTGCCTGATCAACGCCTGCTGTTCGGTTCGACGGCGACGCCGGCACGCTATCGTCCAGGCAGCCTTTAAGCCCAAATTGAGGCAAGGTTCCCTTGGTTTTGGCCCGCCGGCACGGGCGCCAAGATGCCACGGCTACTTGTTTCGACGTGGCGATGCTCTAAATGACGCCCCTTGAGCCGTGAAAGGCCTTGAAGGAGAGATCCGTGTCGTCGTTCGTCAACCGTCGAAGTGTGCTGCGTCTGGCGACCGTCGCCGCCGTCGCTGTCCCCGGACTCGGCATCGTTGGAGCCGGACAGGCGCTGGCCGAACAGGACCCCGCCGCCCAGCTCGTCCAGATGGCCGCGAACCAGGCGATCGAGGTTGCCAGGGTCAACGCCGGCCCGGCGCGCGAGGCCGGCATCCGCCGCGTGCTCGAGTCCTATTTCGATCTCGCTTACATCGGCCGCGCGACGCTTGGCAGCTACTGGAACCAGGCAACGCCCCAGCAGCGCGAGCGCTTCCTCAAGGCCTCTGCCAGCGTGGAGGCGCGTTCCTATGCCGAACGTTTCGGTCAATACCGTGGCCAGACCATCACGGTGGGCCGCATCAATCCCAAGGGAAGCGGCGTGTCCATCGTCGACAGCAGGCTGACCCAGACCAGTGGCGATCCGGTCACCGTCCAGTGGGAAGTGCGAAACGAAGGCCAGGGCTTACGCATCGTCGACGTCAGGACAGAGGGCGTCAGCATGGCCATGACCCGGCGGGCGGATTTCGTTTCCTACATTCGCAATCACGGCGGTCAGGTCGAACCGCTGATCGATGAATTGGAAGCTCGTGCGAACCGGTAATCTCTAAGCCGTTGCCGCGATCGTCCGGATCGGCGGCTGCGCGAGAAGGGCCGGCCGAAACAGCAGGGTGACGAGCAACTCCCAGCCCAGTGAGATCATCAGCAGCCGGCCCATGCTGGCGGTACCGGGATGGCTCGACAGCCAAAGCGCGCCAAAGGCCGTCGCTGTCGTCATGGCGCTGAACACCACGGCGCGCATGAGGCTCGATTGCAGCATGGCCGTCTCGCCGGCGCGCCAGGCAAGCACGAAGTAGATGTTGAAGGCGACGCCGACGCCGAACAGCAGCGGCAGGGCAATGATGTTGGTGAAGTTCAGCGGCAGGTCGAGGGCCGCGCAGGTGCCGAACGTCAGAAGGCCGCTCAGCATGACAGGCAGCATGGTGAGCATGACGTCGCGCATCCGGCGCAGCATGGCAACCAGCAGCAGCGTTATGGCCACGAACGAGTAGGCTCCCGCCTGCAGGAAGGCCAGGACGATGCTCTCGCCCGACGCGGCGGTTGATATCGGCCATCCCGTCGCATCCGGCGAAATGGACTGGACCGCCGCTGCGAACCGCCGAAGCGATGCGTCGTCGAGGTCGTCCTTCGGCAGGACCAGCAGCCGGGCGCGGCCATCCACGGCTGTCCAGTCGGCAATGAGCTCGCGCGGCAAGGTCTCGATGGAGATCGGGCGGGCCTTCAACTCGGCCCGCACCTGGTCGAGCATTATCTTGAGGGGCGTAACGACGGCTGCCGCCGCGGCACCGCGAACCTCCGGCGTGGCGGCTTTCAGACGATCGAGCGCGTCGGCGAGGCGGCGCGCCGAGGAGGCGGCGGCCGCATCCGGGCTGTGTTCCGCCGCCTGTCGCAGCGAGATTGCCGTCGCCCCGAGTCGCTGCTGCAACTCCGCGTCCGTTGCCGGCTGGGCGGGCTCGACATCGAGAACCGGCTCGACGACATCCACGGCATCCCCGATCAGCACCAGCTTTTCCCGCTGGTTGTCAGGCATGAAGCTGTTGAGGCTGACGACGCGCGACACTTCCGGCAGGTCGGCCAGCCGGCGCGCCAGCGGCACCGCGTCGGCAAGCGACGGGGCCAGGATACTGATGGCGTCGAGGCTCCAGTTGCGATCGTTCTGCATGCCATGCAGCGTCGCCATCGACTCGACCGTCGGACTTTTGAGGTTCAGCGGATTGTAGTCGAAACGCAGCAGCGGCAGCAGGGCCGAGGCCGCAATTGCGGCAAGCAGCGCCACGACCAGAACGGCACGGCGATGGCGATGCACGAGATCGTCGACCGGCGCCAACATGGTGAATCCGACCTCCCGCATCCCGGCTTGCGGCGCGCGCAGCAGGGTCAGAACTGCCGGCAGCAGGACGATGGTCAGCGTGAAGGCGACGATCATGCCGAGGCCGGCGATGGTTCCCAACTCGGCCACGCCGAGGTAGCTGGTCGGCAGGAAAGCGAAGAAGCCCACGCCGATCGCCGCGGCCGACAAGGCCAGCGCCTTGCCGATGGCCGTACCCGTCGCCACGAGCGCAGCATCGAGGTCCGGCTGGACGAGCCGTTCAGCAAGAGCCCGCACGCTGAACTGGATGCTGAAGTCGATACCGAGCCCGACGAACAGCGGGATGAAGGCGACGGAAATCAGGTTGAAGCGGCCAACGGCCAGCAGGCCGATCGCTGCCGTGATGACCAGCCCGATCAAGGTAGTGCAGAGGATCGCAATCGTGATGCGCGTCGAGCGGACCGCCAGCCACAGAATTCCGATCAGCGCGGCAGCCATGGCAATCGTGATCAGGCCCGCATCGTCGGCAAGCGAGCCGAATTCCTCGTCCGCCAACGGCACCTGGCCCGTGAGACGTACGGTGACGCCATGCGCGGGATCAAGGTTCAATGTTCGCGCCATCGCGCGGATGGCGTCGCTCGCGCCCTGGCCCGGCTGCAACTGAGCGTAGTCCATCTCGGGCTGGACGAGAATGAGCCGTCGCTTGTCGGCGAGATCAGGTGCGTCGCCGGTGACCAGTGCGCGCCAGGAAAAATAGGCAGGCTCTCCCGCCACCGCCTTCTCGAACGTCGTTGCCAGCGCCTTGAGCTGGGGCTGGATGTCCTTGAGCTTGACGTCGCCGCCCTCGATGCCGAGCAGGGTGACGTTGAGCATCTTCATCGCCCCGGCCAGGCTGGGATCGGCGGCCAGCGCCGACAGGAGCGGCTGCACCTTGATCAGGGCGTCGGTCACCGACCGGACGTCGTCCATCGGCAGCAGCAGCAGGCCGTTACGCTCGAAGAACCGGCCGCCATCGGGCTGGCGTACATTGTGGAAAAGATCGGTCCGCTGCCGCAGCGCCGAGGCGAGCCGCTTGGCCCCGTCGTCGGCGAGCTCCGGAGTCGCGCCGTCGACCACGATCATTGTCAGGTTCTGCAGTTGCGGGAATGCCTTGTCGAACTCGATCCCGCGTTTGCGCCACTCCAGCGTCGGCGAGATCAACTGGCTGGTCTCGGCCGTCATGGCGAAGTTGTGTGCCAGATAAACGAAGGCCGCTGCTGCCGCCGCGAGCGCGGCGAGCAGCACGATCAGCGAATGCCGGATGCTGACCGCGACGATACGACCGACCAGCGAAGTGCCCGTGGACAAGCAGCGCCTCGAGGATTTGATGCGAAGACTGGCATGACACCACTAGGCATTCGTGCCGACTTTGCAACCCCATGTCTCCTGGTGTACCGACGCGATGGACAAATCGGGATTCGTGGCCATCAATAGGCAGCGACGGGGGCTTGCCTGATATGAAAATCGGATCCCTAGAGCATCGCGACACCTTCTGCTCGCACTTTGCGAGCACCTATCTCGACTACGATCCGGAGGCGCTGCCGTGGCCTGTCCTGGACGAGGCGGCGTTGCAGCGCCTCCGGCAGGTTCCCTTCTGGGAGGAGGTTTTCTACTCCGAGAGACGCGCCGGCGCGATCGTCGCGGCCTTCACCGAAACCGTGTCCGATCCGGTCCTGAAGGAGGCTCTGGCCCTGCAGGGCGAGGAGGAGACCCGGCATGCGAAGCTGATCCGCGTGATGGTGGAGAGATACGGGCTCGATGCCCCGGAGCGGCCCATCGACGACCTTGGCACGGACATCGAAACCAGCTTCAAGGATTTCGGCTTTGGCGAGTGTTTCGATTCGTTCGTGGGTTTCGGCCTGTTCAAGATCGCCTGGCAATCGGAATTCCTTCCCCGTGAAATCATGCAGATCTTTTCGATGCTGATGTACGAGGAAACACGCCACATCGTTTTCTTCATCAACTGGATGGCCTACACGGAAGCCCGCAAGGGCTGGCTTGCAAGAACGGTCTCGCCGCTGGTGACCCTGCGCTACTACCTGCGGGCGCTTCACTACAAGATTCGCTTCGCGCGTCGTGGCCAGAAGGTCAACGACGGCAAGAACCTGGCGGCCATCCAGGTCGGCATGTTCCTCGACGGCTTCAATTTCCGGCGCTTCCTCGAAGACTGCTACGCCGAGAACAGCCGTCGCATGAGCGTCTTCGACCCGGAATTGCTGCGTCCCAGCTTTCTGCCGCAACTGACGGACGTTGCCCTCAAGGCGTTGCGCCTGTGGGGCAGACGAGCCGAGCTGGAGACGAGGTCGGGCCCGTTGCCACCTCTCTATGGAGCGCATCCGGGCTCGGCGGCCACGCGGCAGCCGGAAAGCTCTTAGCAGCCTTCGCGACGATCGAGCCGAGCAGCGACGGCCTGGGCATCGGCCGGCGCTGCTTCTCAAAACTCACCGACCGAACGCTTCAATTGCTCGAAGAGCAGACGGTTGCCCTCGGCCGAGAAGTGCGCATCGCCGGGGATGAAGTACTTGCCCACCGCGACGTCCGGCGGCTCTTGGAAAAATGGCCCAAAACCGTCAAGGAAGCGTACACCGCGTTCGGCCGCCCACTGCCGCCAGTGAGTGACCTGGATACTGTTGCGGTCGCCTGCCCTGACATTGTCGGCCCAGGGATAGACGACCAGGGTGAGCGTGCATTTCCACTCGCGGCAGATCTCGACGATCTTGTCGAGGTTCCTGCCCGCCAGCTCCAGCCCGCGGCGGCCCCATTCGTCCATGATCTTGGGATCGAGGCTCCAGCGCGCGCGCCAGCTCTCGTCGGGCGCGGCCGAGCCGAATGGCATGTCGAGCCAGACATTGTAGAGCAACCGGAAGGTCGCGAAGTTGCCGAGCAGGAACTGGCCGGTGTCGAACCAGTGGAAGGACGGCGCCATCGTGATCGTGCCATCCTCACCCTCGCGATAGATGATCGCCTCGTCGGTGATGTCCGACATGTCGAGGAAGACGTATATCTCGGCGGGCTTGATGCCCAGTTTTTCCGCCGAGGCTCTGATCTTGCGATGGTAGATGACAGGGCTGAACGACAGCGCGCCCAGGTTCCACACTGCCTTGCCGTCCTTGGCGGCGTCGCACGCCATCAGCCCGGCGAAGGTTCTCTCATAGGGCACACCCAGACCTTCGGTGAAGGAATCGCCGATGACGAAGATGGCAGGCTTGCTCTTGTCGCCTTCGTCCGGCGCACAGGTGCCGGTCCGGAAGCCGTAGCGGTCGGTGCGAAAGGGATAAAGAACCTTGCCCCACGGCCGCATCGAATTCTGGTTCGGGGCGAGGTCATGATGCCAGGGGACTTTGATATAGGCCTGGGTATAGGCCGTCGCGGCGTCCCGCCAGTCGCGTTTCCAGTCCGAGAACACCGTGGCCAGCAGGACGTAGTCCAGCACCAGGGTGATGGCGAAGATCGCACATACTTGGCCGACGATACGCAACACGCGCTTCGCAAGGTTGGGCTTGGATACCATGCGGGCTCGGGGTCTCCAGTCGGCTGAGCAGGCCAATACAGCTTGGCCTAGATAGGGCGCCGGCGAGCCGAGGCAAGCGGTCGCGCATCATCATACTTGCACTGTGCACGAAACGTAGGTCACCTCATCCAAAGGTGTAGTGTCGCGCGACGCGCCAAAGGGTATTCTCCCGCCGATTTCGAACCGAGGCGCGTACTTCGATGTCAATGACGAGGCCGAGATCGGGCGATGCGCTCGACGGCGGCGACGGACAGCTTCTTGAAGAACTGGTATGGCGCTTTGTCCCGCCTGGAGGCGCCCGGCAAACTGCCGCACCGTCGGACGTCGAGGCGGCCGACCGGATGGCACGGCATTGGACAAGTGTCGAGGCCGGTCCGTTGATTCCCGGGTCGGCAGCCCACAAACGCGCGATCTGCGCGATGTTCCAGGAAACGTTCAATCCCTATCGTCCGTCGGTGATCGCCTGGCCGGCACTCCCGCCCGACGCGCTGCAGCGTCTGAGGTCACTGCCGATCTGGGACATCGCCGTGCAGACGGAGGGCAGGGCGCGGCTCAGCTTCGCCGCCTACGCCGATTCGCTCAGCGACTCGGAGATTCGGTCCGCCATCATGCTGAATGCGTGGGAAGAGAATCGCCACAAGGAGGTCCTTTCCCATCTGGTGCGCGCCTACGGCATCGAGCTGGAAGTCGAGCCGCCGTACCTCACGCCGCGCGACCGGGAGTTTGCCTTCCTGGTCACCGGCTATTCCGAATCGATCGACAGCTTCTTCGCCTTCGGTCTCTTCGAGCTGGCCAAACGATCGGGTTTCTTTCCTGCCGAGCTCGTCGAGACGTTCGAGCCGGTGATCCAGGAGGAATGCCGCCACATCCTGCTGTTCGCGAACTGGCTGGCCTGGTATCGCGCGAACCTCAACTGGTGGCGACGCATGCGCTTCGAGCTGCGCGTGGCGGCGGCCTGGGTCTATATCGCAGGCCTGCGCATCGGGCTTGCGCGCAGCGTGGGGACCAACCGTACGGCATCGCAGCAGGAGAACAATTTCACGGTCAACGGTGCGCAGGCGGTAGCGGCTGTCGAGATCGGCTTCCTCGAAGTCATGCAAGTCTGCCTGCAGGAAAATGACCGACGGCTGGCCGGATACGATCCGCGGCTGTGTCGACCGACCCGCGTTCCGGCGCTGGCGCGGTTTGTGCTCGCGGTCGGCAAACTCTGGCCGGGCAGGACGCGGGCGTAGACGCGGCGAATTGCGAAATCGCCGGATATCGTCATACTTCGGCCGACTTCGCGGCGCCGAAGGTATCGACAATGCAGGCAACCTTGCGGCCGGGCGATCTGACCCTCGTCACCGGCGGATCGGGCTTTCTCGGATCGGCCGTCGTGCGCGCCCTGATCGAGCGCGGCGTGCGCGTGCGTGCGCTGGTCCGCGGCAGCAGCCCGCGCAGCAATCTTGACGGCCTGGACTGCGAGTTGGTGGTGGGCGATCTCACCGACCGCGAATCGCTGAAGGCGGCGCTCAAGGATGTGCGCTACCTTTTCCATGTCGCGGCCGACTACCGGCTGTGGGCGCGCGATCCCGCCGAGATCATCCGCGCCAACGTCGAGGGCACCCTGAACCTCAAGCGCGAGGCCTTGGCCGCCGGAGTCGAACGCATCGTCTATACCAGCAGCGTCGCCGCCCTGCGCGTCGCAGGCGCCACGGCGCCGGTCGATGAGACGGCGTCGCTCACACCCGAGGAGGCGATCGGCGCCTACAAGCGCAGCAAGACCATGGCCGAACGCGCAGTCGAGGACATGGTCCTGCGGGACCGCCTGCCCGCGATCATCGTCAGTCCCACGACACCCATCGGGCCGCGCGACATCCGCCCGACGCCGACCGGCCGCATCCTCATCGATGCCGCGCGCGGCCGCATCCCGGCTTTCGTCGACACGGGATTGAACTTCGTCCATGTCGACGACGTCGCAGCCGGCCATCTGCTGGCCTTCGAGAAGGGTCGCGTCGGCGAGCGCTATATCCTGGGCGGCGAGAACCTGACCCTGCAGCAGCTGCTGGCGACCATCGCCGAACTGGCCGGCCGCAAGGCGCCGAAGATCAAGTTGCCGCGGGCACCGTTGATGCCGCTCGCCTTCGCGGCCGAGCGATTTGCGCTGCTCACGGGCAGGGAGCCGTTGCTCACGCGCGATGCCCTCAGGATGTCGCGCTATCACATGTTCTTCACGTCGGCCAAGGCCGAGCGCGAACTCGGCTATCGCAGCAGGCCCTCTCGGGAAGGTGTCATCGACGCCCTCAGCTGGTTCCGTAGCGCCGGTTACCTGACATGACCTTGTGGGTTGGAATCGGCCTGCTGGCGCTCGCGGCGTGGCTCTATCTGCTTGTCGCGCGCGGCGGCTACTGGCTGGCGCGCGAGTCCGATGACGGCGTACTTGCTTCGCCGTCACGCTGGCCTGCCGTCGTGGCGGTCGTTCCCGCCCGCAACGAGGCCGACGTGATCGCGCGATCCATCGGCAGCCTGCTGGCGCAGGACTACGCCGGGTCGTTGCGGGTCGTGCTGATCGACGACGGCAGCAGTGACGGCACGGCCGGCGTCGCTCGGGCTGTCGAAGGTCGACGACGCCTCGACGTTTTTGCCGGGACGGACTTGCCCGCGGGATGGACGGGCAAGCTGTGGGCCCTGGAGCAGGGCATCCGCCATGCCGCGGCTGCAGGGGATGTGCCCGACTACTTTCTGCTGACCGATGCCGACATTGGCCATGCGCCGGACAATGTCAGCCGGCTCGTCGCGCGTGCCGAGCAGGATGGCCGGGTCCAGGTCTCGCTGATGGCGGAGCTCTCCTGCAACAGCCTGGCCGAGCGTTTCCTGATCCCCGCTTTCGTCTACTTCTTCCAGATGCTCTATCCCTTCGCCTGGGTGGCGCGACGCAATCGCGCCACCGCCGCGGCGGCCGGCGGTTGCACGCTGGTCCGCCGCGACGCGCTGGATCGGGCCGGCGGCATCGCCGCCATCAGGTCGGAGATCATCGACGATTGTGCGCTGGCTCGTCGCCTCAAGGCCGAGGGTCCGATCTGGCTCGGCCTCACGCGGCGTGCCGTCAGCTTGCGCCCCTACGGAGGCTTGCTGAAGATCGGCGGCATGATTTCGCGTACCGCTTACGCCCAGCTGGGCTACTCGCCATTGGCGCTGGCGGGCGCCGTCGCCGCCATGGGGCTGGTCTACCTTGCGCCGCCGCTGTTGGCGCTGCTGGGTGAGGGGCCGGCGCGCTGGCTCGGTCTGTGCGCCTGGCTGGTGATGGCGGTCACCTTCCAGCCGATGCTGCGCTTCTATCGCCGGTCGCCGCTCTGGGGTCTGGCGCTGCCCGCCATCGGCGCCGCCTACATGGTCTTCACCGTTCAGTCGGCGATCGACTTCTGGCGTGGCCGCGGCGGCCTGTGGAAGGGGCGGGTCCAGGCCATGGCAGGCGACGCGTGACAGGTGCTGCCGACTTCGCCTCGGGCAAGGGACACCGCGACGAGAATTTTCCGGTGGCCTCGCGGCTCGTGCGCGCCGAGTTGCGCCCGACGATCCTCGCGTTCTACCGCTTCGCGCGTGCCGCCGACGATGTCGCCGACCATCCGACGGCCGATGCCGGGCGGAAGCTCGGCGAACTCGATCGGCTGGAAGCAGGACTGCGCGGCGAGACCGGCGGCGGCTGCGAGGAAGGCGAAAGGCTGCGATCTGCCCTGCAGGCGAGGGATCTCACGGACCGCCATGCGCTCGACCTCCTGGAAGCCTTCCGGCGCGACGTCACCAAGCGGCGCTACGCCGACTGGGCCGAACTGATGGACTACTGCCGCTATTCGGCGGCGCCGGTCGGCCGCTTCGTGCTCGACCTGCATGGTGAAGCTCAGGCTTTGTGGTCGCAGAACGACGCGCTGTGCGCTGCGCTCCAGGTCATCAACCATCTCCAGGATTGCGCCAAGGACTATCGCGAGCTCGATCGGGTCTATGTGCCGCTCGATGCGCTCGGCACGCACGGCCTGGCGGTTGCAGCGCTGGCCGATCGACAGGCGTCGCCGGCGCTTCGCACGGTGATCGCCGACCTGGCCCGGCGCAGTGGCGCGCTGCTCGGTCAATCGCGGCCGTTCGCCGATCGCATTGCCGATCGACGGCTGGCGCTGGAGGTCGGTGTCATCCAGGCGCTTGCCGAGAGCCTCGCGCATCGCCTCGAGCGGCGCGACCCGCTGTCCGAGCGTGTTCACCACCATCCCGCTGAAGCCGCGGCGCTCGCGCTGCGGGGCGGCCTCGGCGTCGCCGTGAGGCGGCTCGGCCGCCTGTTCGGCTTTCGTCAACCCAGCCTGCACGGCCAAAGATGACCGTCGCGGCATCCGACGTCGACGCGATACGGGCGCGCGTTTCCGGCAGCTCGTTCTACACCGCCATGCGCCTCATGCCGAAGGTCGAGCGCGAGGCGATGTTCGCCATCTACATGTTCTGTCGGCTGGTCGACGATATCGCCGACGACGGCACGCGACCGCGGCCGGCCCGCGCCGCGGCGCTGGCCGAATGGCGCCGCGACCTCGATGCCCTCTATGCCGGCCGGCCGGCCGGCCAGGCGGACTTCCTTGACGGGCCGGTGCGGGCCTTCGGCCTGAAGCACGCCGATTTCCTCGCCGTGATCGACGGCATGGAGATGGATATCGTCGCCGACATCCGCGCGCCCGATGCGGCGACGCTCGCGCTCTATTGCGACCGTGTCGCCGTCGCCGTCGGCCGTCTCTCCACTCGTGTCTTCGGCATGGAGGAGATGGCCGGCACCGAATTGGCGCACCAGCTCGGTCGTGCGTTGCAGCTCACCAATATCCTGCGCGATCTCGACGAGGATGCCGCAATCGGCCGCCTCTACCTGCCGCGCGAGCTGCTGGTTCAGGCTGGAATCGAAAGCACCGAGCCGGCTGACGTCATCGCCGATTCGCGGGTCGATGGCGCCTGCCGGGCGCTCGCGGCCCAGGCGCTCGAGCATTTCGCGGCGGCGGATCGGCTGATGCGATCGAAGCCACGCGGCAGCCTTCTGGCGCCGCGGCTGATGGCTGCCGTCTATCGTGCGCTGCTCGATCGCATGCTGGTCGAAGGCTGGAAGCCGCCGCGACAGCGGGTGCGCATCGGCAAACCGTACCTGCTCTATCTCGTTGTCCGCTGCAGCGTGTTCGGATGACCGTCCACGTCATCGGCGCCGGCCTCGCCGGATTGTCGGCGGCGATTGCCGTGGCGGGCCGGGGCGAACGCGTCGTCCTCTCCGAGGCAGCGCGACACGCCGGCGGCAGGTGCCGCTCCTATCACGATGGCCTGCTCGGCATGACGATCGACAACGGCAACCATCTCGTCCTGTCCGGCAACACCGCGGTCGGTCGCTACCTGCGCGACATCGGCGCCGAAGGACGCGTGACCGGGCCCGAGCGGCCCGAGTTCCACTTCTTCGATTTCCAGCTCGGCGGTCGGTGGACGCTGCGGCCCGACGACGGCCCGGTGCCCTGGTGGATCCTCCATGCCGACCGCCGTGTGCCCGGGACGCGCCTCAGTGAGTATCTCGCCTTGCTCGTCCTGATGCGACGCCATCCCGGACGCCGCATCGACGAAGTCGTTCGCCGCGACACCGTCCTGTGGGAGAAGTTCCTGCGGCCGGTGCTCCTGTCCGCCCTGAACACCGCGCCCGAAGCTGCCTCGGCCGACCTTGCCGGCGCTATCGTGCGGGAAACCTTTGCCAAGGGCGGACGCCACATGCGGCCTCTCATCTGCTCGCCCAATCTCGCTGCCGCCTTCATCGACCCCGCGATCGATCGCCTGCGGGGTCACGGCGCGGACATCCGTCTTGGGCGCTCGTTGCGCGCCGTCCGGTTCGCCGATGGCAGGGTGGCTGCGCTGGCTTTCGATGGCGAAGAGGAGGCGGTGCAGCCCGGTGATCGCGTGATCGTCGCGGTACCGCCCTGGGCGGCCGAGAAGCTGTTGCCCGGCGTGAGCGCGCCGCAGACGTTCCACGCCATCCTGAACGCGCATTTCCAGATCGTGCCGCCGCCGCAGGCGTTGGCCATGGTCGGCGTGATCGGCGGCACGGCGGAATGGGTCTTCGCTTTCGAGGATCGGCTGTCCGTCACAGTAAGCGCCGCCGATCACCTCATGGACATCGATACCGATCCCCTGACACTGCTGTTGTGGCGCGATGTCGCCGTGGTCCACGACCTTGCGGGACCGGTGCCGCCCTGCCGGATCGTCAAGGAGAAGCGGGCCACCTTCGCCGCGACGCCCGCCGAGGATGCGCGACGCCCGCCGGCGCGGACCGAGTGGGCCAACATGTTCCTCGCCGGTGACTGGACCGACACCGGACTGCCGGCGACGATCGAGGGCGCGCTGCGGTCGGGCAATCGGGCAGCTGCGCTGGCGCTGGACGGCGCCCGAGCATGAACGATCTCGACGGCCTCGAGCGCAATGTCGACAAGGCGGTGCAGGCGCTGCTGCGTCGCCAGCGCCCCGACGGCCACTGGGTGTTCGAGCTCGAAGCCGACGCCACGATCCCGTCGGAGTACATCCTGCTGCGCCACTATCTTGGCGAGCCCGAGGACCTGGAGCTCGAGCGCAAGATCGCAGCCTATCTCCGGCGCATCCAGGGCGAGCACGGCGGCTGGCCTCTGTTCCATGGCGGCGCCTTCGACATCAGCGCATCGGTGAAGGCCTATTTCTGCCTGAAGATGATCGGCGACAGCCCCGACGCGCCGCATATGGTGAAGGCGCGCAAGGCCATCCTGGCTTACGGCGGCGCCGAGCGGGCCAATGTCTTCACGCGCATCCTGCTGGCCCAGTTCGGCCAGCTCGACTGGAGGCACGTTCCGACCATCCCGGTCGAGATCATCCTGCTGCCGCGCTGGTTTCCGGTTCACCTTTCGCGCATGTCCTATTGGGCGCGCACCGTCATCGTGCCGCTCCTGGTGCTGGCGGCTTTGCGCAAGCGAGCGCGCAATCCGCGCGGCATCGCCATCCAGGAGCTGTTCGCAACGGCCGATCGGTCGCCGCCTCGGCGGGCCGCGCATACGCACCGCGGCTGGGCATTCTTCTTCAACACGCTCGACCGGGTGCTGAAGGCGGCGGAGCCGCTGTGGCCGAAGAAGCTGCGCCGGCGCGCGATCGAGCGCTGTGTCGCCTTCGTCACGGAAAGATTGAACGGAGAGGACGGCCTCGGCGCGATCTATCCCGCGATGGCGAACTCCGTGATGATGTACGACGCGCTGGGCTATCCGCCGGATCACTCCGACTACGCGATCGCCCGGCAGTCGCTCGACAAGCTTCTGGTGGTCGGTGACGACGAAGCCTATTGCCAGCCCTGCGTCTCTCCGGTCTGGGACACCGCGCTTGCCGCGCAGGCGATGCTGGAGGTCCAGGAGGGCGAAGCATCCGCCGCCGCGCTGCGCGGACTGCGCTGGCTGAAGCCGCTGCAGGAGCTGGAGGTGAAAGGCGACTGGAGCGAACGGCGGCCCGAGGTTCGTCCCGGCGGCTGGGCTTTCCAGTACCGCAACGCCCACTATCCCGATCTCGACGACACGGCCGTCGTCGTCATGGCGATGGATCGCGCGCGCCGCCAAAGCGAGGCAGGTCCTGGCTATGACGAGGCCATCGCCCGCGGCGTCGAATGGATCAACGGCCTGCAAAGCGGCAACGGCGGCTGGGCCGCCTTCGATGCCGACAATGTCGATCACTACCTCAACAATATTCCCTTCGCCGACCACGGCGCGTTGCTCGATCCGCCGACTGCGGATGTCAGCGCGCGCTGCATCAGCATGCTGGCCCAGCTCGGCGAGGCGCCGTCGACTCCCATCATGCGGCGCGGCATCGACTATCTCGAGCGCGACCAGATGCCGGACGGCAGCTGGTTCGGTCGCTGGGGCGTCAACTACATCTACGGCACCTGGTCGGCGCTCTGCGCGCTGGGCGCCGTGGGCTTCGACGGGACGAAGCCGAGCGTTCGCAAAGCCGCAGACTGGTTGATCGCGATCCAGAACGCGGACGGTGGCTGGGGCGAGGACTGCACCAGCTACAGGCTCGACTATCGCGGTTACGAGTCCGCGCCCTCCACCGCGTCGCAGACCGCCTGGGCGCTGCTGGGCCTGATGGCGGCAGGCGAGGTCGACCATCCTGCCGTCGAGCGCGGCATCGTCTGGCTGCGCCGGCACCAGGATGCCGGCGGCCTGTGGCGGCAGGACGCCTACACCGGCGGCGGCTTCCCGCGCGTCTTCTATCTGCGCTACCACGGCTATCCGGCGTACTTCCCGCTGTGGGCGCTCGCCCGCTACCTCAACCTGCGCCGCACCAACAGCCGGCGCGTCGCCTACGGCATGTGATGATCCTTGCGGTCACCGGGCTGCAGCGCGAGGCGCGCATTCTCGCCGGTCCCGGCATCGAGGTAGTGGCAGGCGGCGGCGACCTCGATCTCCATGCCGCGGGCAAGCAGGGCGTCATCAGCATCGGCATTGCCGGCGCCCTGGCGCCTGATCTGAAGCCGGGCGACTGGGTGGTCGCCGATGCCGTACGCGATCGCGATGAACTCCTGTCGACCGACCTTGACTGGACAGCGCGACTTGCGTCGCGCCTGTCAGCCCGGCAACGCGGCGTCTTCTTCGCCGCCGACGCGATCGCCGCGACGGCGGCACAGAAGGCGGAGCTGCATCGAACCACGCGAGCCATCGCCGTCGACATGGAATCGCACCGGGCCGCGCGCGCCGCGCGGCGACACGGCCTGCCTTTCGCGGCGGCCCGAGTCATCTCCGATGCCGCTGGCCGCACGCTGCCGCCGGCCGCGCGCGTCGGAATGAAGAGCGACGGCAAAGTCGATCTGCCGGCCGTGCTGCGGTCTCTCCTGCTGGCGCCCTGGCAATTGCCGGCGCTGATCCGCACTGGCCTCGAGGCCGAGACGGCCTTTCGCGCGCTACTCCGCGGCCACCGGCTGCTGGGGACGGGATTTGCCGGCCCCGTTCCCCCCAGCCCGGATCTCGGCAAGCTTCCTTCCGACATGGTCTGAGAAGACGAACTCCGCCCGCCGTTGACCCTCCAGCGGGATGTCCTTCGCCATCGCGCCGTCGGTGCGCACACCGCGCAACGCCACGGCGGCCGCGCGGAATGGCCGCCGCACCATGTCCTTCACCGCTGAGGCCTCGAAGCCGCAATGGACCATGCAGTCGGCGCACTTCTCGTACTTGCCGACGCCGTACTTGTCCCACTCGGTAGTGTCCATCAGCTCGCGGAAGGTCTTGGCGTAGCCTTCGCCCAGCAGGTAGCAGGGCTTCTGCCAGCCGAACACGGTGCGCGTCGGATTGCCCCACGGCGTGCACTGGTAGGTCTCGTTGCCGGCGAGGAAGTTCAGGAAGTTGATCGACTGGCTGAACGGCCAGGCCTTGCCGCCGCGGCCGCGCGCCAGGATGCCGCGGAACAGTTCCTTCGTCCTGTTGCGGTTGAGGAAATGCTGCTGGTCCGGCGCGCGCTCGTAGGCGTAGCCCGGCGACACCGTGATGCCGTCCAGACCAAGCGCCTTCATGTCGTCGAGGAAGGCCGCCACCTCGGCGGGATCGGCATCGTTGAACAGCGTGCAGTTGATGCTGACTCGGAACCCCTTCGACTTGGCGAGCCTGATGGCTTCGACCGCCTTGTCGTAGGTCCCTGCCTGGCACACCGACTTGTCGTGCATCGCCCGATTGCCGTCGAGATGGATCGACCAGGTGAACGAGGGATGCGGTCGATAGTCGTCGATCTTCTTGGCCAGCAGCAGCGCGTTGGTGCACAGGATCACGAACTTCTTGCGCGCCAGGAAGCCCTTCACGATCTTCGGCATCTCACGATGCAGCAGCGGCTCGCCGCCGGCGATCGACACGACCGGCGCGCCGCATTCGTCGATCGCGCCCATGCAATCATCGTACGACAGCCGCTGGTCGAGGATCTCCGCCGGATAGTCGATCTTGCCGCAGCCGGCGCAGGCCAGATTGCAGCGGAACAGCGGCTCGAGCATCAGCACCAGCGGATAGCGCTCGCGACCCGCGAGATGCTGACGCAACAGATAGGCGCCGATGCGGGCGGCCTGGTTCAGGGGAATGCCCATGGTACGCTACCCGACTCTCGTTGCTGCATTGCGCTGCGATCCGGTCTCGTCAGGCCGGAGTTCGGCTGGCAGGCGGAACTCCATGCTCTCGCGCACGCCGTCCAGCTGCTCGACCTCGACATCGCCGTGGCGGCGCAGCGCCTCGATGACGTCGAGCACCAGTTCCTCTGGCGCCGACGCGCCGGCAGTGAGTCCTACGGTCCGCACGCCGCGGAGCCATGCCGGATCGAGCTCGCTGCCGTCGGCAATCAGGTAGCTCGGCAAGCCCTGCTCGACGCCGATTTCACGCAGCCGATTGGAGTTCGAGCTGTTGCGGCTGCCCACCACCAGCAGCAGGTCGGCCGCGACGCAGAGATCGCGGACGGCCGTCTGGCGATGCTGGGTGGCATAGCAGATGTCCGAGACGTTGGGCCCTTCGAGGTCGCTGAACCGCGCTTCCAGGGCGGCGATCACGCTGCGCGTATCGTCGACGCTGAGTGTCGTCTGGGTGACGTATGCGACGGGCGCGTCGTCCGGCAGATCGAGCCGGGCGACGTCCTCGACCGTCGAGACGAGGTGAACGGGCGCGCCGACCTGTCCCGTGGTGCCTTCGACCTCGGGATGCCCGGCATGGCCGATCAGGATCAGCGTCCGGCCGCGCGCCACGTAGCGCTTGCCCTGGTGATGGACCTTCGACACCAGCGGACAGGTCGCGTCCAGCACGGGAAGGCCGCGCGTCCGCGCCTCGTCGATGATCGATTGGGCGACACCGTGTGCACTGAAGATCGTGACCGCGCCGTCCGGGATCTCGTCCAGTTCGTCGACGAACACCGCGCCCATGCGCTCGAGCCGCTCTACGACATGGCGGTTGTGTACGATTTCGTGCCGTACATAGACCGGGGCGCCGAACTTCTCGAGCGACCGCTCGACGATCTCGATTGCGCGGACCACGCCTGCGCAGAAGCCTCGCGGTTGAGCCAAGATAACCCGCATTCCAGATCTACTCCTCGAAGGGATGCGGCTGGCGATACAGGCCGCATGGCCACGACGGCAACACAACCTGCTTCGGGCAGAAGAGTGTCATCGCGCAAATCTGCCGTGGCCGTTCCGGCCACATTTGCGCCCGCGGTTGATTGTCCGCTACTGTGACGGCGGGCGCAAGCCTTGGCAGTTGCTGCAAAGGATCGGGCGCTTCCGACCGCTGATTTCGTCACCGCGCATGCAACCGCCGATGGCGGCAAGATGTCGCGCGATTGCGGCTTCAAAAGCGTCCAGGACACGCTCAAGGGGAGGGCACGTTCAAGGGGGACGCTCGAGCACATGAGTGCAATGAAGGACTGTTGATGACCGTACCGTGCAAGACCCCATTCCTCGACCGGGTGCGGCATCCGGCCGATTTGCGCAACCTGTCCACCGAACAACTGAAGCAGCTTGCCGACGAACTGCGCGCCGAGACCATCGACGCGGTTTCCGTTACCGGTGGCCACCTCGGCGCCTCGCTCGGGGTGGTCGAGTTGACGGTTGCCCTCCACGCGGTGTTCGACACGCCGCGCGACCGCCTGATCTGGGATGTCGGTCACCAGGCCTATCCACACAAGATCATCACCGGCAGGCGCGATCGCATTCGCACCATTCGCCAGGGTGGCGGCCTGTCCGGCTTCACGCGGCGCGCCGAGAGCGAGTACGACCCGTTCGGCGCCGCTCATTCCTCGACCTCGATCTCGGCCGGGCTGGGAATGGCGGTCGCGAGCAGCCTGAAGGGCGAGGACCGCAAGATCGTCGCCGTGATCGGCGACGGCGCGCTCAGCGCCGGCATGGCCTACGAGGCCATGAACAACGCCGGTGCGAGCCGGGCCGGCATGATCGTGGTGCTGAACGACAACGACATGTCGATCGCCCCGCCTGTCGGCGCCATGAGTGCCTACCTGTCGCGGCTCATTTCCTCGCATCCCTTCCTTTCCTTGCGTGAGCTGATGGCGAAGATGGCGCGCCGCTTCCCGCGCCCGCTCGAGCAGGCGGCCCGGCGCGCCGACGAGTTCACGCGAGGCCTGCTGACCGGCGGGACCTTGTTCGAGGAGCTGGGCTTCTACTATGTCGGCCCGATCGACGGGCACAACCTCGATCACCTGATGCCGGTGCTGCGCAACCTCAGGGACACGGATCGTCAGGGGCCGATGCTGCTGCACGTCGTAACCCAGAAGGGCAAGGGCTACGCGCCCGCCGAGCAGAGCGCCGACAAGTACCATGGCGTCGTGAAGTTCAATGTCGTCACCGGCGAGCAATCGAAGGGGCCGGCCGGCCCGCCGGCCTACACCAAGGTGTTTGCCGAGGCGCTGGCCGCCGAGGCCGCTGCCGATCCGCGGATCGTTGCCGTGACGGCGGCGATGCCTTCCGGCACCGGCCTCGATCTTTTCGCCAAGCGTTTCCCGGACCGGACCTTCGACGTCGGCATCGCCGAGCAGCACGCCGTCACCTTTGCCGCCGGCATGGCCACCGAGGGCATGAAGCCGTTCTGCGCGATCTATTCGACGTTCCTCCAGCGTGCCTACGACCAGGTGGTGCACGACGTGGCGCTGCAGGGCCTGCCGGTACGCTTCGCCCTGGATCGTGCCGGGCTGGTGGGCGCCGACGGGGCCACGCATGCCGGTGCGTTCGACATCGTCTATCTCGGCTGCCTGCCCAACATGGTGCTGATGGCTGCCGCCGACGAGCTCGAGCTGATGCATATGGTGGCCACGGCGGCGGCGATCGATGATCGGCCATCCGCCTTCCGCTATCCGCGCGGTCAGGGGAAGGGGCTGGCACTGCCGGAACGCGGCACGCCGCTCGAGATCGGACGAGGGCGAGTCGTGCGGCAAGGGGTCGGGACTGCAATCCTGTCCTACGGAACGCGCCTCGCGGAATGCCTGGCCGCGGCCGAAGACCTTGCCACGCTCGGCGTCCTCTGCACCGTGGCGGATGCCCGCTTTGCCAAGCCGCTCGACACTGCGCTGATCGAGCGCCTCGCCCGCGAGCATGCCGTGCTTGTGACGGTGGAGGAGGGCGCGGTGGGCGGCTTCGGTTCGATGGTGATGCAGCATCTCGCCTGGCGCGGCCTGCTCGACGGCCGGCTGAAGGTTCGGCCCATGACCTTGCCCGACCGCCTCATCGATCACGACAGCCAGCCCAGGCAATACGAGGCAGCAGGGCTCAACGCGCCCCAGATCGTTGCCGCGGTCCTGGACGCGCTCGACAGGTCCGAAACGACGCGCAAGCCCACGCTCGCCCGCACGAGCTGAAGATGACCTCGTGGGTCGCTGGGCTCGCCTTGCCATTGGCTGCCGCGACGCTGTTGATGGCAAGGTCTGCCGATGCGCAGATGCAACCCCATCGGGCGGAATATACGCTGCGCCTGGGGACCGCGCTGAACGCGACGCGTATCGGCACCATTGTCCAGGACGTCGAGCTCAGCTGCGACGGTTGGCGCATCCGACGAGAGCTTTCGGTCGACGCATCGCTTACCCCCTCGTTCAAGGTGAGCTTCACCTCGCGCCTGGAGGGCGATGAGCCGCGCGGCAAGGCCTTCACATGGCACGCCGCCCAGGTCCTCAACGGCGCCGAACGCGAGATGCGAGGGACGGCGGAGAGAAAAGCCGGGACCTGGCAGGTCGACAGGACGATGCGGGACGGTCCGCAGACAATGGTCCTGCCCTCGTTCACCCACATGCCCGTTGCGGCGGTGGACTGGCTGCTGCGGCGCATGGTGGCCGGAAGCGAGTCGTTCCCGCTGCTCATTTTCGTCCCCGAGGCCGAAGGCGGCGCCTTCCTGCTCGATGTGAAACGCACAGCCACGGGCGCCGCCGACACGGCGCCGCCATCGCAGCGCCGCGTCGAAGTGCCGGCCAAGCAATCGTGGCCTTTCAGTCTGGCCGTTGCGCGGGCCGGCAGCAGGACGGACGGGAAACCTCCCGATGCCAAGCCGATCGTCACCTTGCGAGGTCGTCTGTACGATTCGGGCGTCATGGACGGCCTGGTCGCCGACGCAGGGGTGATTACGGTGGCAGCGCATCTGCGTGACCTGCAGATGCGCGAGGTGCCGGCCTGTCCGCAGCCAACCGGACCGGTATCCGAATAGTCAGCGCTGCCGGCGATGTGGCGATACGCACTTCTGTTCTGGAGGTGTTGCTGCAATCGGCCGCCGCACCTACCATCGTCCGAAAGCGCGGGGAGCGGCAGATGGCGCGCGAGCAACGAAGGCTGGCAGCTATCGTGGCGGCGGACGTGGTCGGCTACTCGCGCTTGATGGGGCGAGACGAAGCCGGGACGTTGGCCGCTCTCAAGGGACTGCGCAAGAACGTCGTCGATCCCGCCATCGCCGCGCACAATGGTCGTCTCGTCAAGACGACGGGCGACGGCCTGTTGCTGGAATTCGCGAGCGTCGTCGAGGCCTTGCGCTGCGTCATCGAGGTGCAGACCGAGATTGCGACCAGAAGGGCCGACATGGCTTCCGATCAGCCCATTACGCTCCGCATGGGTGTCAATCTCGGCGACGTCATCGTCGAAGGCGACGACATCCTGGGCGATGGCGTGAACGTGGCAGCACGCCTGCAGGAGCTTGCTCCGCCCGGGGGAGTCGCGGTGTCGGGCCGGGTGCATGACGACGTGATCGATCGCCTGGAGGCGCACTTCGAGGATCTCGGGCCGCAGATTCTGAAAAATATCGCGCGCCCAGTCCCTGTCTGGCGGTGGTCGCCCAACGTTGGTTCATCGGCCGCACGGCATCGACGGGCTGCCGTGGTCATCACCGACGTGGCCCGCTTCTCGACCCTCATGAAGCTGGATGCGGCGACAACTCTTGCAACATTGACATCGTTGCGTCGCGAAATCATCGATCCCTTGACCCGTCGATACCGCGGCCGATTGGTCAAGCCTCTTGGCGATGGTGAAATGCTGGAATTTCCCGATGCGGCCAGTGCCGTAGGGTTCGTGCTGAAAATGCAGAAAGCCGTCGCCCTGCGCAGTGCAGCCGCGCCGGTGGAGCGACGCCTCGTCTACAGAGTGGGAGTCGGTCTCGGCGACGTGTTCGTACTCGACGGTGACTTGCTGGGCGAAGGTGTGATGATTGCGCACCGCCTTGCAGGGCTTGCCGAGCCAGGAAGCGCCTGCGTATCAGATGCAGTCCATCGAGAGGTCCATGGCAAGATCGACGCAGAATTGGTAGCGTTGGGTGAACGTCAACTCAACGGCGTCGAGCGACCTGTCGTGGTGTGGGGACTGCAGGCAGCAAAAGCGTCGGCCCAAGGGAATTTGCCGAGGACCTGATGCACGGCATGGCAGTGGATCCAGTCTACGTGAAGGTGACCGACGGCAATCGGCCGCTGCGAGTCACGGCCCACGCGAAGTCCGGCCGGCGCCAGCTCGTCCGCATCTCTGCCGCGGAATTTCCCAGCAAGATGTCGAAGGTCTGGTGGTTCGACGATCGTGAAATGCGGCCCGGTCTCGATGAGAAGCTGGAGCTGGACCTTCCTGCCATTGGCCTCGCGAGCTTCTGGCTGGTGCTCCACGTGTTCAGCACGGCGGGCCATGGCTGGCGGCGCTCGACGATAAAGCCTGGCGCATCATTGCAGGTGCCCGAAGACGAGCTGGTGTTCGATGACGATGCCGGCCAGGACGAGGTGACGCCGCAAGCCGCGTCGCGCGGAGTCGTTGTGAGCCTGGCATATTGCGGCACGGACAACCCTTAGAGCGTCGAGTTGGAGCAAGATGCAAGACGCATCCTCCATGCGCTCTAACGCTCCAGGATAGTCATGACGATCATGTAGGCGGCGGTCAGGCCGAACAGCGACCACAGCACCAGGCTTTGGCGATAGAAGATGTTCGTCGCCAGCCGGTATTCGGCGTAGCGCACCGCTACCATCGGGTCCATGAGGATCTCCGTGTTCTTGCGGAGATCGAAGTCACGAAATTCGCGGGCGATGGCATGGTTGCCGAGAGTGGCAAGGATGGAGCAGAGAAGCGCCGCTGCCGCCAGCGTGACGGTGGCGCCGATCATTTCGAGGCTGCCATCATGGTGGTCTCCCTATCTGTCGCCCGCATGACGCTGACGGGCTGCGGATCCGGCCGGAACTTTTCGAGTTCGTGTCGCGCCGCCGCGTGCTCGACCGTGTCCGGAGCGGCAATCTCGGCAGCCTGCTTCCACAACCGCCCGGCCTCGGCACGGTCTTGGTCGTATGCCAATACGCCACACTGGAAAAGCGCTTCGGCACGACGCTCCTCAGTGTCGGCGCGCTGCAACACCTCGTGCGTACCGAGCTTGCCATGGTGGAGCGCGATCAGCAGACCGGGCCAGGCATCCATCGGAGCGATCGCTGACGGTATGGAACGGCCAAGCCGCCGGAGCGACGTAAGGAAATAGAGCTGCATGTAAGGATCGCCGGGCTTTCTTTCGATGGCACGTTCCAGCTCGGTCAGCGCCATGTCGTAGTTTGTCAATCTCAGGGCCACGCACGCTCGCGCCTCATGGCGCTCCCGCGGCAGCAGTTCCAGTTGCCGCGACCAGTCGGCGTCGGCCTCGGCGAGCCGCCCGAGCGCGAGGCGCACGACGGCGCGGCTGCCGAGCGCATCGGGATCCTGGCGGCGTGCAGCGACGGCTTGGTCGAGCGCCTGCAACGCCTCGCGATGACGACCCAAGGCCGCGAGGGCTTCGCCCCGGGCCACGAGCAGGCCGGCTTCACTCGGCGCCAGCCTCAGCGCCATGTCGTAGTCGATCAGGGCAAGTCGCGGATATCGCATCGCCAAGTAGGCATGACCGCGCGCCACATGGACGAAGACTCCCTTCTTCGAAGCATCCGCCCGCAGCACCTTGGTATACCCGTCGACTTCGGCCACGGACGTGGAGCAATGGCGCATGAAGAAAGGGCGGTCCGGCATTCCTCGCCTGATCGAATGGCGCGCCTTTCTTGCCAGCTCGTATTCGGCAACGGCCGCGTCCCGCTGTCCCATGCGGTCCAGGATGCTGCCATGCTCTTCCACGGCATGGAACGCTGTGGGATGCGCTTCCACGAGTTCCGCGAACCGCCGCTCGGATGCTTCGAGCGCTTCGGCACGGCCTCCGGCGATCGCCCGGAGGTACCAGAGATCCGCATCGGTCCCCTGCTCGCGGGCGCGCCAGTCGGCGCCCACGGCGACCATTATCCTGCGCCAGGTGTCCAATGCCGCGTTTGAGGCCGATAGAGCGTTCGTGAGCGTCTGAAGACTGGACACTTTGCGACCTGGCTGGGCGCCGTAACTTGCTTTCATGATATCACGTCGACCCACCAAGTTTCTTCCCCGATGTTCCGGAAAATGTGCCATTGACGCGGAACCGGGGATTGTTGCAACGGACTTTATGATAAAGCGGTTCTGGATCTGGCCGATCTATGGCCTGCTGTTGTCGGGTGTCGTGCTCGCCGGGGCGGAGTATATTGCCTCCGGGTCGGTACCGTCCTGGCCGGCCCGTGACCTGCGGCCAATCCCCATCGATGGGCTGAGGACGACCGTCAAGACGGTGTTCGCCGACACGCCCGAGCTGATCCCGGCCTACAACGACTGGGCGGTCCGTGACCGTCCGCGCTCGATCGCTCGCCCGTCCGACGTGCAATTCCGCTCTGTGCTGGTAGGAGACAGCTTTCTCGAGGGCTACTATATCCCGGCTGCATTGGCCGAGCTCGTCGAGCGCCGCTGGGCTGGCAAGGGCCTGGCCGGCATGGAAGCGATCAATCTTGCGATCGCCGCTACCGGTCCGCGGCAGTACTACGCACGCATCAAGCGGGTGGCGCTGTCCCTCGATCCGGATACCGTCGCGGTTTTCGTCTATGCCGGCAACGACATGATGGAGCAGCCGTTCGATCCGTTCTCACTGCCGCCGCTGATCGACGAGTTGCCGGCGCCATCGATCCTGGGCTCGGTCGCGCCGCGCACGACCTGGCTCCTCGCCAACCGCCTGCGCCTGTCGGAGATGGGCCGAGGCAACAAGGACATAGCGGGCGAGGAGGCCCTGATCAGCGAGTGGACGCAGCAGCCGTCGGCCGAGCCTGTCGCCAGGATCGCCCGGCACATGCAGCAGCACTACTACCCCAAGCTCAGCGAGGAGACGATCAGCGGAATCCTCCTGCGCGGCGATGGTCGCCTGCACCACGCGGCGCGCCATCGCCGGCACGATCGCGAGTATATCGGCGGCTGGCTGCTGTCCGGCATCATCGACTGGGAGACCGGCACCTGGCCCGTCCCGCGCAATGCCGAAGAGGCCATGCAGATGGTCGGCGACGACAAGGTCGGCGAGACGCTGAGCTGGCTGCAGGCCATGGATCGTCTGGTCTCGTCGAACGGCAAGCGACTGGTGATCGCCCTGATCCCTGTCGGCACTGTCGACCCGGACTATGTCGAATTCTGGCGCCCGTGGCCGCGCTACTACTCCTATTCGATGAGCGCCGATGCGCGTCATCGCAGGCTCGCTGCCTCTCTGCGACAGAACGGGCTGCAGGTGGTGGACTTGCGCGAGGTGCTCGACGGTGTTCAAGGCAGCTATCGCCTGACCGACGGCCACTGGACCGATCGCGGCACGCAGCTGTCCGCCGCGAAAATCGCCGATGCACTGCTGTCTGCCCGGCAGCAACTGGTTGCCGAGCCCGCTCGGGCCGCTCCCCCAACCCGCTGAAGCGCAAGGACCTGATCCTCGTGGGCGAACTGGAAAGTCATATGAAGCGCGCACCTGTTGCCACGATGATTCCCGGCCGGGATCCCATCGAGCTCGTCGCCTACTACGAGGAGTTCCGCGACTATTATCCGTACTGCGAGCTCGAAACGAAGAACTGGTTCGTCGAGAACGTTCGCGCCGACTGGTGGATCTTCGATATCGGCGCGAACATCGGCTACTACACGATCCTGTTTTCGCAGCTTGCATCGGCGGGGCGGGTGTTCGCCGTCGAACCGACCGCCACGGCGAAGATGCTGCGCGAGAATCTCCAGCACAACGGCGTGGGCAATGCCGAGGTCCACGAGATCGCCCTGGCCGCGACGACAGGCGAGCGCGAGGACCGGATCTTCCGCCTGTGGGGGACGGAGGGCGAGGTCAGGACCTATCCCTTCTACGCGCTCGACGATTTCGTGGCCCGGCAAGGCATCGAGCGCGTCGACTGCTTGAAGATCGATGTCGACAGTTTCGACTTCGAGGTTCTGAGGGGCGCCGAACGCACGCTGGCCGAACGCAATCCCGTTGTTGTCGTCGAGCTCAACCATGCGCTTGGCCTTCGCAACCAGGGCGTCAGCGAGGCGCTGGGCTGGCTGGCGCGCCGCGGCTATCGCAAGGCGCTTGTGCTGGACAACGACAATTTCGTGTTGCGCCGCGAGCCGGCCGGCCAGGCACGCCCCATCTCCGGCCCGGGCGACATGGCCAGCCTGGAGCTGGCCTTTCCGCCGCCGCTCTGCTTCGACGAAGCGCTGCCGCCTTCGGCCGGAAAGCCGCTCCAGGACTCCTTCGTGGCCGACGTCGAGGTCCAGGATGGCGCCGTGGTCGCCTCGCCGGAAAAGCCGCAGGGCTTCATCTCGCGCGCCAGAAACCTGCTGCGCCGGGACGACAGCTTTGCCTTCGGCGACATCGTCGACGTTCCCATCGAGACGCCCGCCGCGGCTTGGCACTACGCGATCCTTCTTGGCCTCGATCTCGGCGCAACGCCGGGTGTCGTGACGATCGAGGTCGGCGCAGAGGTGATGGACGGCAAGCTCGGTGTCGCCCTCGCCGGTGCCGATCGCTCCCATTTCTGTACGCCGGAGCGCACATTGTCGGCCATGCCAGTGCGGCAACGCATCGTCATTGCCGCACCGGCCGCTGATGTTCGTTTCCTGGTTTTCCGCAACGCCGGACTGGACGGAGTCCGGACTCGGTTCAAGATCGTGAGCGTCGAGGCACGGCGGCGTCCCTAGTAGATCGCTCCCTTTGTCCCCAGCGAAGCTGGGGAGGCCACGGCAAACACAGGAACCGGCTGGTCAAGTCCCTTGATGTCCAGCGCCGGCAGCGGCTCGAGCGGAGTCCTTGCGCCGATCGCCTGCGCGGCGATGCGGTCGATCAGGATCTGGTTGTCCTGCGCGATGTCGCACAGGCGCGAGGCGAGGTTCACCACATTGCCCACGGCCGTGTAGTCGAGCCGTCCTTCCGAGCCGATGCCGCCGACGGTGGCGGGGCCCATGGCGATGCCGACGCCGAAGCCGAGCCGGCCCTCCAGCGCCCGCCAGCCGGCGAGGAGTTCCTGCACGTCCCGCTGCATGTCGCTCGCCATGGCGACGGCGCGCAGCGCCGGATCGGGGATCGAAACCGGCGCGTTCAGCAGCACCATCGCGCCGTCGCCGGAGAAGCGGATCAGCGCTCCCTCGTAGGCATTCACCGTTTTTTCCAGCACCTCGTAGTAGCGTCGCAGGACCATGATGACGGTGTCGGTGTCGGAGCGCACCGAGAAGGCGGTGAAGCCACGGAGGTCGCAGAACACCACGACGAGCTCGACGCGCCGCCCGTCGAGCACGTGGTCGTCGCCCGTGCGATCGACCAGCTCGGCCACCTGCGGCGCCAGGAAACGCTTCAGTCGCTCGATGCGCTGCGAGCGCTCCTGCGACACCGACAGCTCGGCCGCCATCTCGTTGAAGCGGTTTGCCAGCCGCTCGAACTCGTCGCCGGTCTTGAGATCGATTCGATGATCGAACTGTCCGGCGCCGATGCGTGTCGCGCCATCCTCCAGCATGCGGATCGGGCCGATCATCCTCTGGGCCAACCACCATGCCAGCCCGGCGGCCAGCAGGGCGCCGGCGACGAGCAGCGCCGCCGTGCGCAACAGCGCCACGTAGAGCGGCCCGAAGGCCTCGGCCAGCGGCTGCTTGACGACGACGTTCCAGTCGACGCTCGGGATCGGCGCCATCGCTGCCAGCACCGTCTCGCCGGCAACGTCTCGGCCGGTCGCCGCTTCGCCGGGCCGGGCGAGGATGGCGGCGCGCAGGACCTGGAAAGGTCGTTGGCCGGCTTCGTCCGCGCGCAGCACCAGGTTGATGTCGGGATGGGCGACGAGACGTCCCGGGTTGTCGAGGACGAAGGCGTCCCCGGTACGTCCGACCTTGATTCCGGAGATCACCTCCCAGATGAGCTTGAGGTTGACCTCGGCGATCGCCACGCCGACGGACGAGCGGTTGCCGGCGACCGCGATTCTCATGAAAGGCTCGGAGCCGCCCTCGAATCGCACCGGCCCGAACCACGCGCCGTTCGCCTTCGCACCTTGCACCGCCGGCAACAGCGAAAGATCGCCGCCGCCCTCGATCCGGTTCAGCCCGATGCGTGAGATGAACAGGCGTTCGCGGCCCGCCGCGTCGACCAGCGTCAGGCTTTCGACGGCGGGAACCTGGCGCAGCAGGCCGAGTGCGTCGAGCCGATGCCGCTCGCCGCTCTCCTCCGACCAGGGCAGCTGCACGGTCCAGCGAAGCTGCTCACGGATACCATCGAGGAAGTCCTCGATCTTCAGCGCTGCCAGGCGGGCCTCTGCGTCGAGGATGTCGTTCAGCCGCGCCCGCTCGTCGCGATAACCCAGCCAGGCCTCGCTGCCGCCCGCGATCAGGAGCGGAGCAACGACCGCGGCGAACAGCGTGGCGAAGTACTTCCAGAACAACGACGTGCGGCGCTTGCCGCCGCCCCGCGTCATTAAATGGGCCTCATTCGATGACCCGGTCCGCGCTGGTCAGCAGCGAGATCGGAAAGGCGATGCCGAGATCGGCAGCGGCCTTGAGGTTGATGAACAGCTCGACCTTGGTGACCCGCTGCACCGGCAGCTCCGAAGGCTTCTCGCCTTTCAGGATGCGGCCGGCGTGGCGTCCGGCCTGGCGGTGCGACTGGCTGAAATCGCCGCCATAGCTCATCAGTCCGCCGGCGAGCGGGAAGTCACGCGACTGCGTGATCGCCGCCACCTGATGGCGGACGGCGAGCGCGGCGAGCTGCTGGCTGCGATAAGCGAAATAGGGATCGGAGCTGAAGACCAGTCCGCCTGCGCCCGCGTCTCGTGTCGCGGTGAACAGGGCGTCGAACTCCGGCTCGGCGCTGGCCTTCAGCACGATCAGTTCGACCCCGAGGCTCGCCGCCGCAGCCTGCAGGTTCTTGGTCTGCGATTCCGACGTCGGGCTCCTCGGATTGATCGCAGCGGCGAACCGGTTTGCGGCGGGCCGCACCTCGCGCATGAATTCCAGCCGCTTGCGCGAGACCTCGACGCTGAGGCTCGACACGCCGGTCATGTTGCCGCCGGGGCGCGACAGACTCTCCACCACGCCGAGCGCCACGGGATCGCCGCCCATCTCGAACACGATCGGAATGTTCGTCGTCGCCGACTTCGCCGCCAGCGCGACCTCGGCGCCGCCGGGCGCGACGATCACTGCCAGCGGAAGGCTCGCCAGCTCCTTGGCCAGCGCCGGCAGCCGGCTGTACTGGCCGTCTGCCCACCGGTACTCGACCGCGACCGAGCGCCCTTCGGCGTGGCCGGTGTCGGTCAGGCCGTCCCGGAACGCAGCCAGGCGACTGGCGTAGCGCTCCGGCGATTCCGAGCCGAGATAGCCGATGACCGGCACGCCCTGCGCCCAAACTGCCCCGCCCATGGCAGTCGACGCCGTCGCACCGCCGGCGAGCGTGATGAAGCCGCGCCGCCGCAGGCGATCGGAGGCGGCGTCAAAAGTGCGGCGCATCGGACGCAAGGTCTTCTCTCCTCCCGGCGCGCAGCATAGCGACGCGGCATGGCATGCGGAACCGGACGACGAGGGATCGGTCGCGAGCGGTTCCGTAGTGTGAGGCGGCTTTTCGATCAAGCCTCCCGGCACGCCGGCCAATGACATGTTCCGGGCGCTCAGGCGAGGATTTCCGCGCAATCAGGTGAGGATGAAAGAATGAGAACGACAACCCTGCTGACCTTGTTTTCGGCGCTCGCGCTGCCTGCCATGACCCCCGCCATGGCCATGGATCATCACGCGACCATGCAGGCCGACGGCTTGAAGTGGGTGGCCCCCGCCGCCTACGCGCCGGGTGCTCAGCTCGCCGTGGTGAAGGGCGACCCGACCAAGGAGGGCCAGTACGTCGTTCGCCTGAAGGTCCCGGCCGGGTACAAGATCGCCGCCCACACCCATCCGAACGACGAGAACGTCACCGTACTCACCGGCAGCTTCAACATCGGCACCGGTGACAAGCTCGACGAGACGAAGGGCGTGCAGGTGAAGGCCGGAGGCTATTCGTTCGTGGCCAAGGGCATGACGCACTACGCCTGGTTCACCGAGGATACCGTCCTCCAGTTGCACGGCATCGGGCCGCAGGGGATCACGTACGTCAATCCCGCCGACGATCCGCGCAAGAAGTAGCTCGAGAAGCAGTTCGAAATAGTTGGAGTACCCCGCATGACGACGCCGACATTGACGGATCGGAAGGGCTCGACGATCGCCCCGGAAACGATCGACGGGTTTGCATCGTCCATCGCCGGAAAGGCCATTCGCCCCGGCCATGCCGACTATGAGCAGGCTCGTCGCATCTGGAACGCCCACGTCCAGAAGCATCCCGGCCTGATCGTGCGTTGCGCCGGCACGGCCGATGTCGTGCAGGCGGTGAAGTTCGCACGGGCGAACAACGTGCTGGTCGCCGTCCGCGGCGGCGGCCACAACGTCGCCGGCCGCGCGCTGTGTGACGGCGGCATCGTGATCGATCTGTCCGGCATGAAGGCGGTGTTCGTCGACCCGGCGAAAGGGACGGCGCGCGTCCAGGGCGGCGCGACGCTGGGCGATGTCGACCGCGAGACGCATGCCTTCGGCCGCGCGGTCCCGGTCGGCGTGGTGTCCCGCACCGGCATTGCCGGCCTGACGCTGGGCGGCGGCGTCGGCTGGCTGGTGCGCAAGTACGGTCTGACCTGCGACAACCTCCTTTCCTGCGAGGTGGTGACGGCCGAAGGCGCAATCGTCACGGCGAGCGCCGACGAGAATGCCGACCTGTTCTGGGCGCTGCGTGGCGGCGGCGGCAATTTCGGGATCGTGACTTCGTTCCTCTACCGTACGCATCCGGTATCGACCGTGCTGGGCGGGCTGATCGTCTATCCGCGCGACAAGGCCGGCGACGTCATTCGCCACTATCGCGACTTCATGGCGTCCGCGCCCGAGGAATTGACGGTCTATGTCGGGCTGATCACCGGGCCCGACGGCCAGCCGGTGGTCGGAGTCATCGTCTGCTGGTGCGGCGAGCTTGCCGCGGGCGAACGGGTACTGAAGCCGCTGCGCCAGTTCGGCGCGCCGGTGATGGACGCGGTCCAGCCGATGCCGTTCCCGGCGATGCAGAAGATCCTCGACGATGCCTTTCCCGACGGCACGCTGAACTACTGGAAGTCCACCTTCCTGAAGGCGCTGAGCGACGAGGCGATCGACGTGCTCGTCGATCACGCCAACAGGATGAAGTCGCCGCTGTCCGCCGTCGTCATCGAGTACTACGCGGGTGCGGCCGGGCGTACCGGCGACGGCGACAGCGCCTTCGCCAATCGAAAGGCAGAGTACGACGTGGGCTTCATGGCGCAATGGACCGACCCGGCCGAGAGCGCCACGCACATGGCCTGGGCGCGCGACATGGCGGAGGCGATGAAGCCCCATTCGAGCGGCGCCTATCTTCTGAATTTCCTGAGCGAGGAGGACGCCGACACGATCAAGGCGGCGTTCGGCGCCAACTACCCGCGCCTCGCCCAGGTGAAGAAGAAGTACGACCCGACGAACTTCTTCAGCATCAACCAGAACATTCAGCCGGCGGCGTAGTGCGCCCGATCGCGGCGCATCAACCCCGTTCGACGATCAGGTAGATCAGTGCCTCGGCCGTTGGGTCGGGGTTCTCGATGGAATGCGGGACGTCGGTGCGGCAGCTGCAGCTGTCGCCGGCTACGAGTTCGGCCCTTTCGTCGCCGACGGTGACGCGGACGGTCCCGGTGGCGACATGCATGTGCTCGACCGTTCCGGCCGCGTGCCCGTCGGTCGGACCGAGGACGGTGGACGGCGGGATCTGGTAGCGCACGAAGTCGATGCGGCTGCCCGGCCCTGCGGGCCCCAGGCTTTCCCAACGGGCGGGATGTTCACCGCCGGCCCCCTCGCCACGGCGCAGAACGCGGATGCGCGGCGCCGGAGTCGTGTCGGTTTCGATCAGGGTCGCGGCGCTGACCCCCAGGGCCTGGGCAAGCCGCACCACGGTGATGACGGTCGGCGACTTCGCTCCGCGCTCGATGTCCGAGATCATCGAGGACGAGATGCCGCTGCGCGCGGCCAGTTTGCGCAGGCTGAAGCCCAGCGCCTCGCGCTGTTGCTTGACGGCGCGACCGGTGCGGAGGCTTATTTCGTCCTCTAAAGTTGACAGCACGTCCTCCATAGAGCACACGTCCGCTATCCAAGCAAGGAGAGCGGCAATGGATAAAGCCCAATTCCAAGCAGAGCTGCGTCGCGATGGCTACCGGGTGGTGAACACCAGCGTTAAGCCGAACCTGGTCGCCGCCAATCACTGCCATGACTTCGACGCCAAGGCGTTGGTCCTGGGCGGCGAAATTACCATCACCCGTGACAACGCCCCAGTCACCTTTCGTGCCGGTCAGTGCTTCGAAGTCCCGAAGGGCTGCATGCATGCCGAGCACGTCGGACGGGAAGGGGTCGCCTTGCTCTCCGGCCGCCGCCGCACCGGACCGCTGACTCGCGAGGCGTTCGAGAGCGATCTGCGCCGGGAAGGGTTCGAGGTCGTGAATGGCGGCCAGAAGCCGTGCTTCTCCGAGGACCTGCACGCTCACGACTTCGACGCTCGGATCATGGTGCTGAGCGGCGAGATCACCATCGTCCGCGACAACAAGGCGGAAACGTTCCGAGCCGGCGACCACTGCGAGATCGCAGCGGGATGCCAGCACACCGCTCAGGTTGGTTTGGAAGGCGTCGCATATATCGTCGGCAAAGCCTGTCGCCGGCCGTGATCGACTGAACAGCGGCCACGTCGCGACCGTCGACGGCGGCGGCGCTCGGATTTGGTGCCGCCACGGGTCCGTCTTGAAGACGCGATCGAAATACACTGTGGTGTCGACGGCCTCGAGTTCTCCGTCGACATAGGACCGTCGCCTCCTCGTGGATCGGGCTGCTGGGTGTCGCATCGGTGCGCTGGAACTGAGCATGTTGCCGGGCTCTGCACCGCCGCGTTCCTTCTCTTCATTGCAAACGTGAACTGGCCTCCTCCTCAACCTTCGACTCCGAACCATGCAATTCTCGCGATGCGCACCACCCTCTGAAGGGGTAGCGCTGACTGCGACAATCGCGGACATTCCTCGCCCGACATCAAACGCCGCGGGGAGGAAACGCGCATGAAGATCGCGAGCTACGAGGCCAGCATCCTGCTTGTCCCCGAGGACGATCCCCTGGCCAACATGCCGGAGGAAGCCGGCCGCAAGCGGCCCATCGTCACCGTGCGGCTGCGCACCGATTCCGGCATCGAAGGTATCGGCGTCACGCTCTACGGCGGCCGGCTGACGCGCAGCCTGCACACCGCCGTCGAGGATCTCGCGGCTGCGACCGTTGGCGAGGATCCGCAGCGCGTCGAGGCGATCATCGCCAAGCTGCGCGTCGGCGATCCCGGCGGCGGGCCGGGCGGCATCTTCACGCTGGCGTTGTCGGCCATCGACACCGCGCTGTGGGACATCAAGGGCAAGGCCCTCGACCAACCGCTCTGGAAGCTTTTGGGCGGCCATCGCGATCGTGTGCCGACCTATGCCTCGGGCTCGCTGCGCCGCGGGTTGACCGATGACCAGGCCCAGCGCGCCGCGCAGATCCTGCTGCAGAAGGGCTTCCGAGAGATGAAGACCCAGATGGCGCTGCCCGGCCATCCGACTCCGGCCGACGAAGTGCGTCGCGTGCGCGTCGTGCGCGAGGCGATCGGTCCCGACATCAAGCTGATGTGCGACATCAACCAGCGCTGGCGGCCCGAGCAGGCGATCCAGATCGGCCATCGCGTCGAGGAGGAAGGCATCGGCCTGTTCTGGCTCGAGGACGTCACGACCTTCGACGACTATCCCGGGCTCGCCCGCGTCACCGCCGCGCTCAAGACGCCGATCGCCGGCGGCGAGTATGTCTGGGGCATCGTGCCGTTCCGCCACATGATCGAAGCCCGCTCGGTCGACGTCGTCATGGTCGACCTGGCGCGGGTCGGCGGCGTCACACAATGGATGAAGGTCGCCGGCATGGCCGAGGCCTTCAACCTGCCGATCGTCAGCCACGTCATGCCCGAGATCCTGCTGCACATGGTGGCCGCCTGCCCCAACGGTTTGACCGTGGAATACATGCCGTGGATGCTGGCGCTCTACGAGGAGACGCCCGAGATCAAGGACGGCCACCTCGTCCTGCCGCAAAAACCTGGCCTTGGCTTGAAGTTCGACGAAAAGGCGATCAAGTCGTTTCGGGCGTGAAGAGGGGGCTGGCCGGGCGTCATCCCGAGCGAAGCCGCCCGAAGGGTGGCGCAGTCGAGGGACCTCGTCTTGCCTGCGGAACGCCATGAAAAGGTCCCTTCGCTTCGCCTCGCTTCGCGAGGCTCCGGTCGGGATGACGGAAAAGGGACTGACCGTCCGTGCGTGATGCGGAAGGAAACGTGTCAAGTGCCGTGCAAACAGGCCGATTCAGCCACGTCCGGCTTGCTATGCGGCTTGCAGTCCGCTCAGATACGCCGCCTTCTACCGTAAGGGATTCAGGGGAGATGCCGCCGCATGAGTGAAATCCAATATCAGTCTGCAAAATCCGTCAAAGAGGCGGTGAAGATGATGCAGGCCGCCAAGGGCAAGGGCTACGTCCTGGCCGGAGGCACCGACCTTCTGGTCCAGATGAAGTCCGGCGCCCGCACCCCCGGGGTGATCGTCGACGTGAAGAAGATCCCCGAGATGGTGACCGTCGTCGAAAAGAACGGCGCCTTCACCATCGGCGCCGCGACACCGGCCGCCCAGCTGGGCGAGAACAAGAAGCTGCGCAAGGCCTGGCCCGGCGTTATCGAGGCCTGCAACCTGATCGGCTCGACTCAGGTCCAGGGCCGCGCCTCCGCCGGCGGCAATCTGTGCAACGCCTCGCCGGCCGCCGACAGCGTGCCGGCCTTGGTCGCGGCCGGCTGCATCGTCAACGTCGCCGGACCCACCGGCAAGCGCAAGGTCCCGGTCGAGGAGTTCTGCACCGGTCCCGGCAGGACCTCGCTCAAGCCCGGCGAGATCGTCGTCAGCCTCTCGCTGCCCAAGCGGCCGAAGAACTCTTCGGACGCCTACCTGCGGCTGATCCCGCGCACCGAGATGGACATCGCCGTCGTCGGCGTCGGCGTCTCGCTCACCATGAAGGGCGACACCGTCACCGATGCGCGCGTCGGCCTCGGCGCCGTCGCGCCCACCGTGCTGCTGGTCGACAAGGCAGCCCAGGCGCTGATCGGCTCCAAGCTCGACGACGCGGCGCTCGACGCGGCGGCGGCGGCGTGCTCGGAGGCCTGCAAGCCGATCGACGACAAGCGCGGCACCATCAAGTATCGCACCAAGATCGCCGGCGTGCTGCTCAAGCGTTCGGCCATGATCGCGCGCGATCGCATCAACGGCATCGAACACCGCGGCCACCGTCCGGTCTAAAGGGAATTTCAACCACCATGGCAAAGATCCACGTCAACACCACCATCAACGGCGCGCCGACCGAGTTCCTGTGCGACGCCAACCAGACCCTGCTCGATGTCCTGCGCGACAACCTCGGGCTGACCGGCAGCAAGGAGGGCTGCGGCTCCGGCGATTGCGGCGCCTGCAGCGTCACCGTCAACGGCCGCCTGGTCTGCTCCTGCCTGGTGCTCGCGCCCGAGGCCGACGGCATGAAGATCGAGACGATCGAAGGCATGGCCGAGGGCGACAAGCTGCACCCGCTGCAGAAGAAGTTCGTCGAGATGGCCGCCCTCCAGTGCGGCATCTGCACGCCGGGCTTCCTGATCGCCTCGAAGTCGCTGCTCGAGAAGTATCCCAACCCGACCGAGGACGAGGTCCGCTACTGGCTGGCGGGCAACCTCTGCCGCTGCACGGGTTACGACAAGATCGTCACCGCGGTCCTCGAAGTGGCCGCCGAAATGAGGGAGGGAGCCCGATGAGCAACCAGGAGCATCGGCCGAACACCGAAGGCAAGTACAAGTGGATCGGCACGCGGCCCGATCGTCCGGACGGCGCCGACAAGGTGACCGGGCGCGCCCGCTTCGGCGCCGACTTCAGCCTGCCCGGCCAGCTGATCGGCAAGGTGCTGCGCTCGCCGCACGCCCATGCCGAGATCAAGTCGATCGACACCTCGAAGGCCATGGCCCTGAACGGCGTCAAGGCGATCATCACTGCCCAGGACTTCCCCGACCAGCCCAACCTCATCGTGCCGACCGGCGAGATGCAGGTGAACATGCGCGACATCACGCGCAACATCATGGCGCGCGAGAAGGCGCTCTATGAGGGCCATCCCGTCGCCGCCGTCGCCGCGGTGTCGGAGGCGGTCGCCAAGCAGGCGCTCGCTCTGATCAAGGTCGACTACAAGGTGCTGCCGCACGTCATCGACGTCGCCGAGGCGATGAAGCCCGACGCGCCGATCCTGCACGATCACCTGCTCACCGAGGGCGCCAATCCGCCGGCCACCAAGCCGTCGAACATCGCCAAGCGCATCGAGTTCAAGAAGGGCGACGCCAAGGCGGGATTCGCGCAGGCCGAGGTGGTGATCGAGAAGGACTACACCACGCAGGCCGTGCACCAGGGCTACATCGAGCCGCACGCCACGCTGGCGTCGGCCGCCGAGGACGGCCAGGTCCAGGTCTGGTCGACGACGCAGGGCCATTTCCAGGTTCGCGGCTTCTGCAGCCGCCTGCTCGGCATCGATACATCGCAGATCCGCGTGACGCCGACCGAGATCGGCGGCGGCTTCGGCGGCAAGACCGTGGTCTATCTCGAGCCATTGGCCATCCGGCTCAGCCAGAAGTCGGGCAAGCCGGTGAAGATGACGATGGCGCGCGATGACGTGTTCCGCGCTTCCGGCCCTGCGCCGGGCGGCAACGTCAAGGTCAAGATCGGCGCCACCAGGGAGGGCCGCATCGTCGCCGCCGAATGCATCGTCCAGATGCAGGCGGGTGCCTTCCCGGGCTCGCCGGTCGGGCCGGCCTGCATGTGCAGCTTCGCCTGCTACGACATCGAGAACGTCTACATCGAGGGCTTCGATGTCGTCAGCAACCGGCCCAAGGTCGCCGCATATCGCGCGCCCGGCGCGCCGATATCGGCGTGGGCCGTTGAGTCCACGATGGATGTCCTGGCGCAGCTGTTGGACATGGATCCGATCGACCTGCGCCTGAAGAACGCCGCCAAGGCCGGCACCAAGACGGCCTATGGCGTCACCTTCAACACCATCGGCATGGTCGAGACCCTGCAGGCGGTGAAGGACTCCGAGCACTACAAGTCACCGGTCAAGCCGGGCTGGGGCCGCGGCGTCGCCGCCGGCTTCTGGTTCAACATCGGCGCCGATTCGAGCGCCGCCAGCCACGTCGGCGAGGACGGCTCGGTGACGGTGATCTCGGGCAATCCCGACATCGGCGGCAGCCGCGCCTCGCTCGCCCTGATGGCGGCCGAGGAACTCGGCGTCGACTACAACAAGGTGCGGCCGGTGATCGCCGATACGGCGTCGATCGGCTTCAACTTCGTGACCGGCGGCAGCCGCGTCACCTTCGCCACCGGCCTCGCCGTGGTGAACTCGGTGCGCGACCTGATCCGCGAGCTGAAGGTGCGCGCCGCCAAGATCTGGAAGGTCGATCCGGAAGGCGTGATCTGGGAGAACGGCATGGCGAAGCCGGCCGGCGCCAACGTCGGCACCTTCGAGCCGCTCAGCATCGCCGATCTCGCCGCCCAGGCGGGACGGACCGGCGGGCCGATCAACGGTCATGCCCAGCTCAACGTCACGGGCGCGGGCCCGGGCTTCGGCGTGCACTGCGTCGATCTCAAGGTCGACGAAGACACCGGCTGCGTCACCGTCGGCCGCTACACCGCGGCGCAGGATGTCGGTACGGCGATCCATCCGTCGTACGTCGAGGGCCAGCTCCAGGGCGGCGCCGTGCAGGGCGTCGGCTGGGCGCTGAACGAGGAGTACATCTACGACGCCAAGGGCAAGCTCGAGAATCCGGGCTTCCTCGACTACCGCATGCCGGTCGCCTCCGACCTGCCGAAGATCGAGACCATCCTCGTCGAGGTGCCCAATCCTCAGCACCCCTACGGCGTGCGCGGCGTCGGTGAAGTGCCTATCGTCCCGCCCATCGCCGCGGTCGGCAACGCCGTCGCCCGCGCCACTGGCGTGCGCATGGTCGACCTGCCGATGTCCCCGCCACGCCTGTCGGCAGCGCTCGACGGCATCCGGCCAACCCGGATGGCAGCGGAGTAGGAAGACAGGCGGAGTAGGGAAGAGCGCCCGTTCGCTCCTCCCTGGCGGGCAGGGGTCGATGCGTCGACAGGAACAGGTCCCTCGGCTGCGCCGCCCTTCGGGCGGCTTCGCTCGGGATGACGGTGAAATTGCCTCCCGTCATCCCGACCGGAGCGCGAAGCGCGAAGCGGAGGGACCTTTTCTGTTGCTGCATCGACAAGAACAGGCCCCTCGACTGCGCCGCCTCGGGCGGCTTCGCTCGAGATGATGGTGAATTTGCCTCCCGTCATCCCGACCGGAGCGAAGCGCGAAGCG
>CADECW010000011.1:0-85587 GCA_902825855.1 uncultured Rhodospirillales bacterium
GCAGGCGACATCCGCCTATTCTGGCTGGTCTATCGCTCGACCGAGTTGATCTAGCGCAAATGGTCGCAGCCCGGTTCAGAGCGCGCGATCCTCGATCAACGCCATGCGAACCAGCTCGGACAGGCTGTCGGCCTGCATCTTGGTCATGACATTGGCACGATAGACCTCGACGGTGCGCGGACTGATCCCGAGTTCGAAGGCGATCATCTTGTTGGCCTTGCCGGCCACCAGCCGATCCAGTACCTCGCGCTCGCGCTCCGACAACCGCTTGAAGCGATCCCGAATCTCAAGGGTACGAGCGTCGCGCGCGCTCTCGCGCGCCCGGCGCGCCAAGGCCGCCCGGACAGCCGATAGAAGAACCTCGTCGTCGAACGGCTTTTCGATGAAATCGACGGCGCCTGCCTTCATCGCCTCAACTGCCAGCGGCACGTCGCCGTGGCCGGTCATGACGATCACCGGCAGGCCGGCCTTCAGCTCGCCCAAGCGACGCTGCAGGTCCAGGCCGTTCATCTGCGGCATGCGTATGTCGGTGACGACACAGCCTTCCCTCGCCTCGGCCAGCACCGCAAGGAAGGCGACGGCAGATTCGTGCACGCGCACGGTAAAGCCTGCGGCCGTCAACAGAAACGCAAGGGATTGGCGGACATCGGCGTCGTCGTCGATCACGTGAACCACTTCAGCCGGCATCGACGGCCTCCTCGGTCCCGGCAGCGCGCAGAGTGAAGCGGAAGATGGTACCGCCGCCCGGTCGGCTCTCGACCCAGATCCTGCCGCCGTGCGCCTCGACAATGGTGCGGCAGATCGACAAGCCCAGTCCCATGCCCTGCCGCTTGGTCGTTACGAACGGCTGGAACAGGTTCTGCATCACCTCGGGTGCAAGGCCCGCGCCGGTGTCGGATACGCTCACCTCGACGAGGTCGCCAGGGATCGCAACGGTCGCGATCTCCAATCGCCGATCGTTCGCGGTCTCGATCATGATCTCCATTGCATTGCGGATCAGGTTCACGAGAACCTGCTGGATCTGGATGCGGTCGGCCAGCACGAGCTGGGCCTTGGGATCAAGTCGGAACGACACCGCGATCCCGGTCTCGCGAACGCCCACGAGCGCGAGGGTGCTCGCATCCTCGATCAGCTTCGGGAGGTCCTCGATGCGGCGATCGCCCTCGCCGCGCGCCACGAACTCGCGCAGCCGACGGATGATGTGACCAGCGCGCAGTGCCTGGTCGGCGGCCTTGCCCAACGCCTCGCGCAGCATCGGCGTGGGCTCTGCTTCGAGACGGTCGAGCAGGCGCTGGCTGCCCCTGAGATAGTTGCTGATCGCGGTGAGAGGCTGGTTGATCTCGTGCGCCAGGGTGGAGGCCATCTCCCCCAGCGCCGTGTAGCGCGACATGTGCGTCACCTCGGACTGCAGCTCCTTGAGCCGGGTCTCGGTAAGCTGCTGTGCAGTGAGGTCGCGGATGAAGCCCGTAAAGTAGTGCCGCTCCGCCGATCTCAGTTCACCTACCGTCAGATGCATGGGGAAGGTGGTGCCGTCCTTGCGCTGGCCGACGACAATGCGGCCGATGCCGATGATCCGCCGCTCGCCGGTCGAAAGATAGCGCTCGAGATAGGAATCGTGCTGCTCGCGGTCCGGCGACGGCATGAACAGGCTGATGTTCCTGCCAGCCGCCTCGGCCATCGTATAGTCGAACAGACGCTCGGCGGTCGTGCTGAGTGATTCGATGCGGCCGCGCTCGTCGATGATGATCATGGCATCAGGCACGGTCTGCAGGATCGACCGCAGCCGCGCTTCGGCGGCCTCCCGCGCGGCTCGATCGGTCGACGCCGGCACGGCCTCGAGACTGTGCAGGATCCACTGCACCGAGCCGTCGATCCCCAGCACCGGCATGTTCGCCATCGCGAAGTTCGGCGATGAGTCCTCGCCGCCTTCGAGTGGTCGCGGTGCAGGCGACGCGACCCAGTGCGGGCGGCGCGAACGCCGGACGATCTCCAGTGACACGATCAGGCGCTCGAGGGCCGGGCCTTCGGCGAAGGCCTCGCGCACCGGCCGGCCGATCATCGTCTCGCACGACACGCCGCGCGCCGAGCCGTACGCCGCATTGCACGCGACCACGGTGAGGTCCGGGCCAAACGCAAGTTCCGGCTCGGATGACAGCGAGACCGAAAAGGCGATGTCGAATGAACCCGACGACTTGGCTGGGGATTTGTCCATCGTGCCCCTTCTCGCCCTCAATCTAGCATGAGCGGCGTCGGCCGCCGCCGGCTTGATCTGCAGCAAAGCGCCGCTGGCGAGCGCATGGCATGCAAGAAGCCCAGCGACCCTCGGCGGGGAGAGAACCATGCACGCTTCGCAGGTGATGACACGCTCGGTCGTGACCGTGCCGGCCGACGCGACGGTGTACGCCGCCGCCGACATCCTGCTCGGCTCGCGCATCAGCGCCGCGCCGGTCATCGACGCCGATGGGCGGATGGTCGGCATCGTGAGCGAAGCCGACCTGATGAACCGCCCGGAAACCGGCACGGTGCCGAGCAGGACCTGGCTGCAGCGCCTGCTCGCCAGCGACGGCCGGCTGGCACGCGACTATGTTCGTTCGCATTCCCATCACGTTGCCGATGTCATGACCCGCAAAGTGGTGACGGCGGAGGAGCGCACGCCGCTGCACGATGTCGCGGTGCTGATGCAGCGCCATGGCGTGAAGCGCGTGCCGATCATGCGCGATGGCAAGGTGATCGGCATCGTCAGCCGCGCCAATCTCCTGCAAGGCCTGCTGGCGCGCGAACCGTTTCCGACGGACGCACCGTTCGGCGACGACCAGATCAGGGGCAAGGTTTACGAGGAACTCGCCCGCCATTCATGGGCAGCCGACATCGCCAACATCGTCGTCGATGGTGGCACAGTCAGCCTGTGGGGCCATGTCCATTCGACACCCGCCAAGGAAGCGGTGCGCATTGCCGTCGAGAACGTGACCGGCGTGAAGCGCGTGGCGAACAATATCGTTGTCATGCCATCGGCGTCCGACGGCGGCATCTAGAGCCGACATCACGGCCGCATGAAGACCAGCGGGCTGTCGTCGTCGAGATTGTCCGCCGCCGCCGTCAGCTCGGCCGCAATATCGTCGTTGGAGCGACCGAGCTTGAAGAGGCGAATGGCCTCGGACAACAGGCATCGGGCAACGACATCCTCGCCGATCTTGCGCTCGGCCGCTTCGGCCAGCGCGGCCTCGATATGCCGGGCGACCAGCTGATGTGTGCTCACAGTCTCCTCCTCGCGCTAGATTCCACAGGCATGGCGGCCTTCTCCGCCGGTGTAGTGGCGGTCGAAGGCGGCGCAAACCGAACGCACCAGCGGTCGTCCTCGTTCGGTAACGCTGAGCCGCGTGCCGTCGAGGGCTGCCAGCCCGTCGCCGATCAGCGCCGGCAGCGTCGTCGTGTCGGACAGCAGGGGCTGAATCAAGGCACCATGACGCCGACAGACGTCGGCCAGATCCACTTCGAAGTGGCACATCAGCTCGTTGATGATGTCGCCTCGCAAGCGATCGGCGGCCGACCAGGCGATGCCACGCGCTGTCGGCCGGCTGCCCTGCATGACGGCCCGAATGTAGGCGCCCGCTTCAGCCACGTTCTGGGTGTAGCCCCTCGGTAGGCAGGAGATCGCCGAAGCGCCGATGCCGACGACCCACGGCTGCTCGTCGGGGACATAGCCCTGGAAATTGCGGCGCAGCCTGTGTGCCACCGCCGCGCGCGCCAGACTGTCACCCGGTCGGGCATAGTGGTCGAGTCCCACCTTCACGTAGCCTGCCGCGAGCAACCGCCGCTCGACCAGGTCCGCCATGGCCGCCCGCGCCGTCGCGTCTGGCAGCGTGGCGCTGTCGATCAGCTTCTGACGCGGTTTCATCCACGGAACATGGGCATAGCCAAACACGGCAAAGCGGTCGGGCTGCAGCGCGATTGCCGCGTCGAGCGTGCTCGACAGGGTTTCCAGCGTCTGCAGCGGCAGGCCATGGACGAGATCTATGTTGAAATGGCGAATGCCGACGCGCCGCAGCAGCTGCAGCGCGGCCGCGGTCTCCTCCGGTAATTGGAGGCGATTGATGGCCTGCTGCACGGCGACGTCGAAGTCCTGCACGCCGAGACTAACACGCGTGACACCAAGCGCCGCCATGGCATCGGCCAGCGCCTCGTTGCAGAAGCGTGGATCTACCTCCATCGACATCTCGCGGCCCGACCGGATATCGAACAATGCCGACAGCCGGCGACCGACCGACAGCAGCCGCGCCGCGCCCAGCTGCGACGGCGTGCCGCCGCCCCATTGCACCGAGCCGACCACGACCTCCGGCGCAAACCGTGCGACGAGCTCGAGCTCGCTTTTCAGGGCGGCGGCATGGTCATCCAGCGTGTCCTGACGGTTCATCGCGACGGTATGGCAGGCACAGTAGAAGCAGAGCTGCCGGCAAAACGGCACATGGAGATAGAACGTGGCCGCGCGCGATCCGACTTCGGCCAGCCATGCGGCATCCTCCGCTGGCCCGACCGACGGGCCGAACTGCGCCGCCGTCGGATAGCTGGTGTAGCGCGGTACCGGCCTGTCGTAGGCCACGACGGTACGGGCATCCATCGCCCGTCTCAGTGCGCCATGAGGACGGGGACGGTCATGCTGGCGAGCAACGTGCGGCTCGCGCCGCCCAGCACCATCTCGCGCAGGCGCGAATGACCGTACAGGCCCATGACGATCAGGTCCACGTCATGATCGGCCGCGCGTGACAGGATCACGCCGCCGACATCGGAATCGGCGGCGAAGTCACGCTGCACCGTGACCTTCACCCCTTGCCGGGCCAGCCAGGTTGCGGCATCGGCGCCCGGCTCGGCGCCATGACCGCCGGCGGATGGTTTCGCATCGATCGACAGCACGATCACCTTGTCGGCGCCGCGCAGCAGCGGCAACGCATCCGATGCCGCTCGCGCACTCTCCCGGCTGGCGTTCCAGCACAGCAAAACTGTCTTGCCGAGCGGCGTCTTGGCTCCGATGTGGGGCACGACCAACACCGGCCGCCCGGTCGACAGGCTAAGCGTTTCCGGAAGGTCGCTCGGCGCATCGTCGTAGGAACCGGGATCGCTCTGTCCCAGCACGACCAGGTCGGCGTAGCGAGCGTGGACGCCGAGCTGGTTCGCGACATAGCCGCTTTCCGACCGCCACTCCGCCGAAACGTGCGTTCCCTTTGCTGCCTTGAAGAAAGCCGCCTTCGCTGCCGCCAGATCCGTCTGTGCCGTCTGCTCGTGTGCGGCAAACAGATCGTCCAGCGCAGCCGCGCCATCGAGCATCGCCGGGGCGACGAACGGCTCCTGGACGTACACGCCTACGAGATGGGCGGAGTAGCGCTGCGCCAATTCGATCGCGACAGCCAGCCTCTGCTCGACCTTCGGACGGGCGCTGCAATGCACGACAATGGTCTTGTAGGTCATGGCGGTCTCCGAAGGCGCGAGAAGCCCAGCATGGCGCGCTTCGGATCCCTCGCCCTTGACCTAGGTCAAGAACGGCAACGTCGCGCGGCGGTAGGTACCCGCGATGGAGGTGATTGCCTTCTTCACCGCTTTGTGCGGCGACAAGCTGCAGGTACTGGCGTCGTTGTCGCCGAGCCTGCCATTGGCCCTGCTGCTGGCCGGCCTCGCCGGCAGCCTGGTGCATTGCCTCGGCATGTGCGGCCCCTTCGCGCTTGGGCAGGTTGCAGCCGACAGCGAGCACGCGCGAGGCCGGTACGGTGAATGGCAACGCCTCGCCGGCGCCTCGCTCCTGCCCTACCACTTCGGCCGCCTCACGACCTACACCGTCCTCGGCGCCATCGGCGGAGCGGCAACCGCGCTGTTCGCCGCGACCACAGGCTTTGCCTGGCTGTCGGCGGCGTTGCTGGTGCTGGGTGCGCTGCTGATGATCCTGCAGGCGATCGGCCTGGCATTGGGCAATGCTTCTCCGCTTTCGCGTCTCGTCACGCGACTGGCCGTGCCGGTCAGCGCCTCGCGCCATCCCCTGGCTCGCTACGCCCTCGGCCTGGTGCTGGGCCTGCTGCCCTGCGGCCTGCTCTATGGAGCGCTCGCCGCAGCAGCAGGTACGGGCAGCACCCGCGGCGGCGCGGTCGCGATGCTTGCTTTCGGCGTGGGGACCGCGCCTGCGCTGATCGGCGTGGCCTGGCTCGGCCTGCTGTTGCGTCGCCGGCTGCGCAGCCTCGCGCACTGGGTTGCGACGCCGCTGCTGATCGTCAACGGGCTGGTGATGCTGGGGCTGGCGAGCCAGCGTCTCTGAAGGTCGGCCGTCAGCCGTCGTCCGGCGGGAAGCGCACGATGTCGCGATAGGCGTGCCAGCTTGCATGCGCCACCACCGGCAGCACGACGACCAGACCGAGCAGGCCCGGCACCATTGCCAGCGCGACCAGCACGACGATCAGGCCGGCCCACAGCAGCATCGGCCGCAGGTTGAGGCGCACGGCAGCGACCGACGTGGCGATCGCCTCGAACAGGTTGCTGTCGCGGCGATCGAGAAGATAAGGCATCGAGAAGGCGCCGATCGCGAAGGCGAGTGCCGCCAGGGCGGCGCCGATGGCAACGCCGACGGCAAGGAACGGCAGGCTGCGCGCCGAATGCCAGGCGAGATCGAGGAAATGTTCCCAGGACGGCACGGTGCGCCAATCGAACAGGGCGAACAGTAGCTGAGCCGCGCGCATCCAGGCGAGATGCAGCAGCAGCAGCACGGTGCCCATCAGCGCGATCTGGTCGGGATTGCGCCGCCACGCGAGGAAGGTCGATTTGGCGTCGATCAGGAGCCCGCTCTCGAGCCGGCGGCTGATCTCGTAGAGGCCGACCGCCATGAACGGCCCGACGAAGAAGAAGCCGGCGCTGATCGGCAGCACCAGATAGGGCAGGTCGCGCCACACAAGCAACGCAATGACCAGCCAGCCCGCCACGACGGCGGCGGCGCCGAAGGCAAGGCTGTGCAACGGCGCCGTCCAGAGATCGCGCCAGCCGGCCGCGAGCCACGACCAAGCGCGGTCGACGGCGACCTGGCGAATGCGCGGTTGGGCGCGGAACACGGCAATCATGTCACTCATATCGTGTCGCTCATGCGGTTCCCTTCCGTTGTCTGCGAATTCACCGTCTCGCGCGGCGACGGTCCTTGACCCAGATCAAGGAGGTGTCGGGACGCGCCTCGTAGACCTCTTCGCGACACAGCCGCGGGAGAGAAGATGTCCAGCCCAGCCGTCGCGCGCGTCGACCATCGCGGACCGCGATACGTCGAGGACGTCATCTGCGCTTCCGTCGTGCTCACCATGTTCTGGGGCGTGGCGGCCTTCCTCGCCGGCGTCGTGATCGCAGCCCAGCTCGTGTGGCCCCAGCTCTCGTTCGACAGCGAGTACCTGACGTTCGGCCGACTGCGGCCACTGCACACCTCGGCGGCGATCTTCGCTTTCGGCGGCACGGCGCTGATCGGCACCGCCTTCCACGTCGTGCAGCGTACCTGCCGTGCCCGGCTGTTCGGCGGCGCGCCGCTCGGCTGGTTCGTGTTGTTGGGCTACCAGTTCTTCATCGTCACGGCGGCAGCCGGCTACTTGCTCGGCATCACCCAGAGCAAGGAGTACGCCGAGCCAGAATGGTTCGTAGATCTGTGGCTGACGATCGTGTGGGTCGCCTATCTCGTGACCTACCTCGGCACCGTGCTCAAGCGCGAGGAACCGCACATCTACGTCGCCAACTGGTTCTACCTCGCCTTCATCATCACCATCGCGATGCTGCACATCGTCAACAACCTGGCGGTGCCGGTCTCGATCACCGGCAGCAAGAGCTACGGCGCCTGGTCGGGCGTGCAGGACGCGATGATACAGTGGTGGTACGGCCACAATGCCGTCGGTTTCTTCCTAACCGCGGCCTTCCTCGGGATGATGTACTACTACATCCCCAAGGCGGCGAACCGGCCGATCTATTCGTACCGGCTGTCGATCATCCACTTCTGGTCCCTGGTGTTCCTCTACATCTGGGCCGGCCCGCACCATCTGCACTACACGTCGCTGCCTGACTGGGCGCAGACCCTCGGCATGGTGTTCTCGGTCATGCTGTGGATGCCGAGCTGGGGCGGCATGATCAACGGCCTCATGACGCTGAGCGGCGCCTGGGACAAGCTGCGCACCGATCCCGGCCTGCGCTTCTCGGTAACCGCGGTCGGCTTCTACGGCATGGCGACCTTCGAAGGGCCGGTCATGTCGATCAAGGCCGTGAACTCGCTCAGCCACTACACCGACTGGACGATCGGGCACGTCCATTCCGGAGCGCTGGGATGGGTCGCCTTCATCGTGTTCGGCACGCTCTACTATCTGACGCCGAAGCTGTGGAACCGGCCGGCCATGTGGTCGGTGCGGCTGATCAGCTGGCACTACTGGATCGCCACCCTCGGCATCGTTCTCTACATCACAGCGATGTGGGTGAGCGGCATCATGCAGGGCCTGATGTGGCGCGCCTACGATGAGCTGGGCTTCCTTCAGTATTCATTCGTCGAGACCGTGGCGGCGATGCAGCCCTTCTACATGATCCGCCTGCTGGGAGGGCTGTTCTTCCTGAGCGGCGGCCTGATCATGGCCTACAACATGTGGCGCACGATATGCGACGAGGTCCAGGCCTCCGCCGTCGCGACGCCCCAGGCCATCGCGGCTTAGGAGGCGATCGATGTTCATGCGTCACCAGACCATCGAGAAGAACGTCGTCCTGATGGTGGTGCTGACCTTGATCACCGTCTCGATCGGCGGCCTGGTCCAGATCATCCCGCTGTTCACCATCGAGACGACGATCGAACGCGTCGACGGCATGCGACCCTACACGCCGCTCGAGCTGCTGGGCCGCAACATCTATGTCCGCGAGGGCTGCTACACCTGCCACAGCCAGCAGATCCGCCCGTTCAAGGACGAGGTCGAGCGCTACGGCCACTACAGCCTCGCCGCCGAGAGCATGTACGACAAGCCCTTCCAGTGGGGCTCCAAGCGTACAGGCCCCGATCTCGCGCGCGTCGGTGGCCGCTACTCCAACGACTGGCATGTCGCCCACCTCGTCTCGCCGCGCGCCGTGGTTCCGGAGAGCATCATGCCGGCCTATCCCGCACTTGCCGACCGCAAGCTCGACTGGGCCGACATCGCCCAGCATCTCAAGGCGATGCGCGCCGCCGGCACGCCCTACTCAGACGAGATGATCGCCAATGCCCGCGCCGATCTTCTCGCCCAGGCCGATCCCGACGCCGATCCGGCCGCGTTGCTGAAGCGCTATCCGCGCGCGGTGGTCGGCAAGTTCAACGACCAGGCCGACAGCCTCACCGAGATGGATGCGCTGGTCGCCTACCTGCAGATGCTGGGAACGCTGGTGAGCTTCGGCGACCTGCCGCCCGAGCGTCTGCGGCAATAGGGAGGCGAGCATGACCTTGCAAACCTTCGGCGAGATCCTGGCCTCGGCCTGGACGGTTTGGGCCGTGCTGGTGTTCGCCGGCATCGTGCGCTGGGCGTGGCGGCCAGCCAATCGCGGCCGCTTCGAGCAGGACGCCGACATCCCGCTCAACGACGAAGGCTGACGGCAATGCCTACCAAGATCGAGAAAGACGCCCTGTCCGGCCAGGACACGACCGGTCACGAGTGGGACGGGGTGAAGGAGCTCAACACGCCGCTGCCGACCTGGTGGGTCTACACCTTCTACGCCACCATCGTGTTCTCCATCGTCTACTGCGTGCTCTATCCGTCGTGGCCGTGGTTCAACGGCCACACGCAAGGCCTGCTCGGCCAGACCAACCGCGCCGACCTCACGCGCGAGCTCGACGCACAGGCCATGGACCGCGCCGCCTTCGTCGAGCGCATCCGCTCGGCCTCGCTCGAGCAGATCCGCAAGGATCCGGCGCTGCTTGCCTTCGCTGTGGCCGGCGGCCGATCGGCTTTCCAGACAAACTGCATGCAATGCCATGGCGCGGGCGGCGCAGGCAGCAGCGGCTTCCCCAACCTGGTCGACGACGACTGGCTGTGGGGCGGAGCGATCGACCAGCTCTACGCCACCATCCAGCACGGCATCCGCAATGCCGACGACCGGTCGCGCCAGTCGCTGATGCCGAAGTTCGGCGTCGACGGCCTGCTGACCGGCGGACAGATCGCCGCCGTGACCGACTACGTGCTGAGCCTTTCCGGCCGCGGCCAGGCCACGGCCGAGGGCGCCAAGATCTGGCAGGAGCAGTGCGCCGCCTGCCACCAGGCCGACGGCAAGGGCAACCAGGAACTGGGCGCGCCCAACCTGACCGACGGCATCTGGCTGTACGGCGGCGACCGCAACTCGATCTATCGGTCGATCTTCTACGCCCGCAACGGCAGCATGCCGGCGTGGAGCGGACGGCTCGACGACGCGACCCTCAAGATGCTGGCGATCTACGTCCATTCGCTGGGCGGCGGCCGCTGAGCGCGCAATGGATGCCGAGCTCAAGGAGGCCGATGCAGTCTCGCTGCGCCAGCGCAAGGCCGAGGTGCCGCTGTACCTCAAGCGCATCAAGGTCTATCCGCGCGCGATCGGCGGGCATTGGCGGCGCATCAAGTGGGCGGCCCTCCTGCTGCTCCTCGGCATCTACTATCTCGTGCCGTGGCTGCGCTGGGATCGCGGGCCAGGCGCGCCCGATCAGGCCATCCTCATCGACCTCGACGGCCGTCGCGGCTGGTTCTTCGATGTCGTGATCTGGCCGCAGGAGGTCTATTTCGTCACCGGCCTCCTGGTCCTGGGCTCCATCGGCCTGTTCCTGGCGACCTCGCTGTTCGGCCGCATCTGGTGCGGCTTCGCCTGCCCGCAGACCGTGTGGACCGACCTCTTCATGCTGGTCGAACGCCTGATCGAGGGCGACCGCAACCAGCGCATGCGGCTCGACCGCTCGCCGATGTCGGCCGGCAAGGCCCTGCGCAAGGCATCGAAGCACGCCGCCTGGATCGCCATCGCCGCCGCCACCGGCGGCGCCTGGGTCTTCTACTTCGTCGACGCGCCATCGACACTGGCGAAGATCTTCACCGGCGAGGCCTCGCTGGAGGTCTACTTCTTCATCGGCCTGCTGACCGCCACCACCTACACGCTCGCCGGATGGGCGCGCGAGCAGGTCTGCACTTACATGTGCCCGTGGCCGCGCTTCCAGGCGGCCATGCTCGACGAGCAGAGCGTCATCGTCACCTACCAGAAATGGCGCGGCGAGCCGCGCGCCAAGCACAAGGCGGGGGACGACTGGGCGGGCCGCGGCGACTGCATCGACTGTTCATTGTGCGTCGCGGTCTGCCCGACCGGCATCGACATCCGCGACGGCCAGCAGATCGAATGCATCGGCTGCGGCCTCTGTATCGACGCCTGCAACCAGACCATGGCCAAGGTCGGCCGGCCGACGGGCCTGATCCGCTGGGATACGCTCGCCGACCAGCAGGCCAAGGAGCGCGGAGCCAGCGCAGCCTGGCGACCGTTGCGTGCCCGGACACTGCTCTATGGCCTGTTGCTTGGCCTGGTGGCGGCCTCGATGCTCGCCGCGTTCCTGTTGCGCAGCGAGGCCGAGCTGACCGTCCAGCGCGACCGCAGCCCGAACTTCGTGCGGCTGTCCGACGGCAGCATCCGCAACGCCTATACCGTGAAGATCCTGAACAAGCGGCGCAGCGAACAGAGCTTCGTGCTGTCGCTCGACGGCTTGCCGCAGGCGCGCCTCAGCACGATCGGCGGCGAGACCACAGCCAGCCTGATCGTCCATCCCGACACCGTGGGCACGTTCCGCATCTTCGTGACCGTTGCGGCATCCGCGGCGCCGATGGGTTCGCGAGCCATCGATTTCACCGTCCGGGACGTCGCCGGCTACGTCCGAGCGTCGCATGGCGCCGTGTTCATCGGACCCGAGCGATAGGAGATGCCATGACCGCTCCTGCCTTGCCCAGTCGCTACATTCCCTGGCTGTTCGTCGCGGGTTTCGCCCTGGTCGTGACCGTCAACGCGGCCATGATCTGGCTGGCGGTCGGTTCGTTCTCGGGGCTCTACACCGTCAAGCCGCGCGAGAGAGGGCTGCACTACAACGCCGTCGTCGAAGCGCAGAACAACCGCGATGCGTTGGGCTGGCGCGTCGACACCACTTGGAACCCCGCTGCGAATCGCCTGGAAGTCGCAGCTTTCGACGCCGCTGGCCAGCCGCTCCCCGGTGCCCGCATCGCCATAGAGCTGATCCGCCCGGTCGCGAAGCAGCAGCCGCTGCCGGTGACGATGGCCGCCGTCGACATCGGCCGCTTCGCGGGCCGTGTCGAGCTGCCGGCGCGCGGCAACTGGGACGTCGACATCGTGGTCGAGCATCGCGGCGAACGCTATGCGCTGACACGGCGGATGTTCCTGAAATGAGCGACATCGCCCTCGCGACGCCCGCCAGGCCGATCGCCGCCCCGACCTGCGCCCATTGCGGAGAAACCGTGCGCGGTGCAGGTGAGTTCTGTTGCGCCGGCTGCGCCAGCGCCCATGCCATCATCGGCGCGGCCGGGCTCACGGCGTTCTACCGGCGCCTCGAGGACAAGAGGGCGCATCGGCCCGAGCCGCTCGACGCAGACTTCGCCAGCTACGCCCGCGCCATCGATGACAGTGAGTGCGAGATCGATCTGCTCGTCGACGGCCTCGATTGCGCAGCCTGCGTCTGGCTGCTGGAGAGCCTCCTGGCCCGCAATCTGGCGATCCGGCGCGCCCGCGCCCATCTCTCGACGCGGCGGCTGGCACTTCGCTGGGCCGGACCCGCCAGCGACGCCAACGCGCATGTCGGGCTAGTCGCCGCGCTCGGCTTCCGGCCAGGGCCTTTCCAGGCGTCGGCAGCGAACGGCACCGGCGACCGCGAGATGCGCGACCTGCTGCGTTGCCTTGGCGTGGCGGGGTTCGCCGCGGCCAACGTCATGCTGCTATCGGTGGCGATCTGGTCAGGTCACGACGGATCGATGGGCGACGCCACGCGCACGATGTTCCATTGGCTGTCGGCGGCAATCGCTCTGCCCGCCATCGCCTACGCCGGCCGGCCGTTCTTTCGCTCTGCCGTCAATGCGCTCAAGGCCGGACGGACCAACATGGACGTGCCGATCTCGATCGGCGTCACGCTGGCCTCGGTCGTCAGCCTGCACGAGGCGTGGGTCGGCGAGCAGCACGCCTACTTCGATTCGGCAATCACGCTGCTCTTCTTCCTGCTGATCGGCCGCTATCTCGACCGGCGCGCCCGCGGCCGCGCGCGCCAGGCGGTGCAGGCCCTGCTGGCGCTCGGGGCGCGCAGCGCCACGGTGATCGCGGCCGACGGCCGTACGGCATCGCGGAGAGTCGACCGGCTCGTACCGGGCGATGTGCTCGTGGTCGCGGCCGGCGAGCGGCTGGCGGCCGACGGCATCGTCGCCGACGGCCGCTCCCTGCTCGACACCGCTCTGGTGAGCGGCGAAAGCGTGCCGCATCCCGCCGGGCCGGGCACGCAGGTGTTCGCCGGCATGGTCAATCTCGGCACGCCGCTCCGGGTTCGCGTCACCGCTGCCGGCGAACGCACGCTCCTGTCCGAGATCGTCCGCCTGGTCGAAGCCGCCGAGCGCGGCCGCTCGCGCTTCGTCGCCATCGCCGACCGGCTGGCGCGCGCTTACGCACCGGTCGTCCATCTGACCGCGCTGTTGACCTTCCTCGGTTGGATGCTGCTGGGCGGTCTCGCCTGGGACCGCGCGCTGCTGGTAGCCACAGCCGTGCTGATCATCACCTGCCCCTGCGCATTGGCCCTCGCCGTGCCGGTAGTGCAGGTCGTTGCCAGCACCCGCCTGCTCGGCGACGGCGTGCTGCTGCTGTCGCCGACCGCACTGGAGCGCGTGGCCGGCGCCGATCACGTAATCCTCGACAAGACCGGTACCTTGACGCTCGGCCGCCCCGAACTCGTCGGCGCGGGCCACGATCCGGCAATGCTGCGGCAGGCCGCGGCGATTGCCGCCAACTCGCGCCATCCGCTAGCCCGGTCGCTTGTCCGCGCGGCTACGGATTCGGTAGCCGCGCACGGCGTGGTCGAACATGCCGGCCTCGGCCTGCAGTGCGGCGAGAGCAGGTTGGGCTCGGCCCGGTTCTGCGGCGTAGTAGATCCGCCGGATGACGGGCACTCGGAGCTGTGGTTCATGCGGCCCGGCGCAACGCCAGTGCGACTGGCCTTTGCCGATCACCTGCGGCCGGACGCGACCGACACCGTCGCGCGCCTGAGCAAGCGCGGCTTCACGGTCGAGCTGCTGTCCGGCGACCGCCCGGCGGCGGTGGCACAGGTCGCCCACGAGGTCGGCATTGCGGCATGGCGCGCCGAAGTTTCGCCGGCTGCCAAGGCGGCTCGGCTGGCGGCGCTGGCGGCCGAAGGCCGACGCGCCCTGATGATCGGCGATGGCCTGAACGACGCACCGGCTTTGGCGACAGCCCATGCCTCGATCTCGCCGTCCACTGCGGCGGAAGCGACGCAGAACGCTGCCGACGCGGTGTTTCAGGGCGATGCGCTCGGTGGAGTCGTCGAGATCGTCGACGTCTCGCGGCGGGCCGGCCGGCTGATGCGTCAGAACCTTGCGCTCGCCTTGCTCTACAACCTCAGCGCCGTGCCGCTCGCCATCCTGGGCGAGGTGACGCCGCTGGTCGCAGCGATCGCCATGTCGTCGTCCTCGCTGCTGGTGATCGGCAACGCGCTACGCCTGGCACGACGCTCGCGGAGCACGGCCCATGGATAGCCTGCTTGTCCTGGTTCCGGCAGCCCTGCTGCTCGGCCTCTCGGCGCTGGCGGCATTCCTATGGGCGCTGCGCAGCGGCCAATACGACGACCCCGACGGGTCGGCGGGCCGAATCCTGTTCGACGATGAGTAAGGAGGACACGATGTCTCATTGGATCATGGGTATCTTCACCGGGCTGCTCGGAATGGCCGGTCTCATGATGGCGGGCGCCGCACGTGATTTCGGCATCCTCGCCTTCGGTCTGGCGCTGGCGCTCTATGCCGTCCTGTTCTGCTGGTGGATGATCAAGACCGCTTACGACGAGATCGAGCAGGAGCGACGGCCATGAGCCTGAAGCGCGTCCGCCTGGAACTGGCCCGCACGCCCGATCATCCCACCGGCAGCTCCTCGCACGGTTACGAGTTCATGGCGCCGCTCGACGAAAGAGGTCACCTCGCGTCGTCGGAATGGCAGAGGCAGAAGGGAGCGTGCACGGTGCGTCGGTTCTGGGCCGGCGCGGACGACGAGCACGGCGCGCTGATCCATCGACGCGACGGAAGCTGGGCGTTTTCCTATGCACCCGGCGAGAATGACGACGAGCCGATTTTCAAGTTCGATCGGCACCGCTTCGTGGTCGGTGAATACGTGACCATCACCGAGCACGACAGCGTCCCGCGGCCCTTCCGCGTTGCCGAGGTCGCTCCCGCGATCAGACGTGCCTAGGAGGCTGAGTCGCCAACCAGCGGCGATAGCGGATGTAGGCGATGCCGATCGACACGCCGAAGCCGACAAAGGAGAAGATCACGAGAAGCAGGTAGTAGAACTGGTCGGTCGTCATCGGCACCTCCGCTGGTCGCGGCGATGATCGCCAAACAGCCGACCTTCGCGTTTGATCCAGATCAACGAGCGACGATGGGCGGCGCGTATCCTCTCCGCGAGGGCACGATGGACGCCAGCTACTACTCGATCATCGAACGCGGCGAGGATGGCCATTTCTGGGGGTGGGTGCCTGACCTGCCCGGCATCAGCGCCGACGGCCTGACCGAGAAGGAAGTGGCCGGTCGCCTGCTGCGAAGGGTGCGCGAATGCCTGCGCGATCTCATCGTCACCGGCGAGGCGATACCACGGCCGCGTCGTCCGGAGGAGCTGCCTGCCCGCGACAGTGGGCGCGAGCTGCGGCGCCTGCTGCTGATCATCAGCTGACCATCACATCACGACAGGAACACTCAGATGCCTCTCAGTCGGGCGATTGTCTGGATGGATTCACACCAGGCCAGCGTCTTCAGGTTCGGCGCGAACGAGGTCGCGCACGGTCGTCTTCGCGCCGACAGCCCGTTCCTCAAGGTCGACCACAAGGCCGGCCGCATGCACGGCGGGCGGCCCGCCGCCGATCACGACTTTCTCGACCGGGTCATCGATGCCCTGCGCGGCACGCGTGCCTCGTGCCTCGCCGGTCCCGACGGCGCCAAGGACGAGCTGGTCGACTATCTCGACAGGTACAAGGACCGCGACGGGCATATCGCAAGCCTTCGACAGCAGCTCCTCTGCATTTCGTCAATGGAGCGCCGACCGGTGGCGGGCTGATCCAGCAGACGCGCCGGGCCGCCGGACCGAATGCATGAAAAAAACCTGTAAACCGGTGCAACCAAAGCCCGGCGGCTAGGCATTGATCGATGTTACGAGAGGAGCATCCGATGACCTACCTGGATCTTGCTCCGGCCATCACGGCCCTTCGTGCGCGACCGGAGGAATTCGAATTCACTCACGATACGCTTCACCACCCGCGCAGTCGGCACAGGTTTCGCTTCGATAGCGAGGGCGACGTCCAGATCGATGCCCTCTGCGACTGCTCTTTGCTGCGCGCGCGCCCGGAACAGGCCAAGGCCTTCCATGCGGCCTATCGCGAATGGCATGCCAACTATTGGCGGCCCCTCATGATAAACCGCGAGTTCGCGTCACACTTCGGACCGCCGCCGCTGTGGCGGCGCGCGGCGATTTGGCTGCTGCGGCGGCTGCTGACCGGCTCACAGGACTCCAAGCCGATGCCGGCGCCAGCGATCGCACCGGCCGAATAGTCTGCGCCACCTAAGCGAAGCCGCCCGCTCGACAGGCAGGCGCCGCGCGCACGCGTCAGCGCGTGTAGACGGTCGTCGTCGCGGCCGGGGCGACGGGCGTCGTCACCGTAGTGGTGCTGGCGGTTGCCGGACCGGTGTAGGTGGTGGTTGTCGCCGCGACGGGTGCCGGCTGCACCGTGGTACGTTCCTGCACGCTGCAGGCCGCAGTGGCCATGGCCAGTGTCAATCCGATGATCACGAACTTCATGCGGGCTCCTTTGTGCCTGAAAGGCACTGTCGCAACGTAACTATCTTGCAACGGTTGCCAGGAGCGACGGGGTCCGAAATTCGCGAGCGCCTAAAGAACCCGTGTGAAACCATGGCGGTCCCCTGACCATGAGGCTCCGCCATGTCGCTCCTGCTCAATATCGACGTCCCCGATGTCGAGACCGCCCTGCGTTTCTACACGACGGCTTTCGACCTCAAGGTAGGCCGCCGTTTCGGAGCCGACTTCGTCGAGCTTCTGGGCTGGCCGGCCCCGGTCTACCTGCTGACCAAGGCCGCCGGCACAATCGGGGCCGGCGGCGACCCGCGGCGCTACACCCGGCATTGGACGCCGCTCCATCCCGATATCGTCGTCGAAGACGTCGATGCTGCAGTCGAGCGCGCCGTTGCGGCGGGCGCCAGGCTCGAAGCCGCCGCCACGGATACGAGCTGGGGCCGCATCGCCATGCTGGCCGATCCGTTCGGACACGGTTTCTGCCTGTTGGCGTTCAACGACCGCGGCTACGACGCGCTGCTTTGATGGAAGGGTGTTACAGCCTCAGCAGAGCGCCATAGCCGTCGACCTTTGACTGGACGCCGGCCGAGCGCAGGCAGTGCCAGAGGCTTGCCTGGTTCGCCGAAACCACCGGACGCTTGAGATCCTGCTCGAGCGCTTCGAGGATGCCGACGCAGCGAAAGCCGGTGCCCGCAATCAATATGCCGTCAGCATCGGCCGGGCATCTCGTTCTGATCTGGCTGTAAAGCGGCTCGATTTCCTGCTCGAAGCCCGCGCCCTGTCCGACCAGCTCACTCGGTGCCAGATCGCGCCACTTGCGTCCCGGATCGTAGCGCAGGTGCCCGGCGAGCGTGAAACCGTGATCGGCGTAGTAGCGGCAGCCGGCCGCCACCGTTTCGTCGTTGAACCAGGGCGGCAGCACCAGGAAGGGCCGCTTGCTGCCGGACGCGCGCAGTGCGGCGCAGGTATCGATGCCGTTGGTGGTGACGACCGTTCCGTCACCGAGCAAGGGCAACAGGCTCACCACCGCCGCTTCGTCCCAACCCTTGCCGCCCAGAAGGCTGCTCGAGCTGTGGGCGATCACGACGGCCGACAGTCGCATGGCGGCGAACTGGCGGCAGCCGCGCGCCAGGTCGTCCTCCGGCTCGACATTGCGGCGATCGTCGCGCCAGCGCAGCCAGGGCGCGCGCGCCGTCACGCGGGCGGCATGCAGCGACACGCCGGGTGGCGCCATCGCCCACCACTCTGCCTCCGGCACGGCCTCATTGCCGACGATGAACAGGCCGATGCGGGCCCGCCAGCCCCAGTTGTCATTGCCCACAGGAACCAAGCCTCCGTCTACGTCAATCGACTGGTGTGCGATGGCAAGCGCGCCGCCATCACTTGAAATGCCAGCGGCTGCCTTGCTCGGGGACGACGAAGCGCACGCCGACGTCGTTGGCCGCCTCGAGTTCCTGCAGGAGCTGGCGCTGCGGCTGTTCCTTGCTCAGCGAATATTTGATGTGGCTCACGACGACCGGCAGGTCCTTCAGGGCCTTGCCGCCGGCCAGGCCGTCGAGCTTGCGCAGCTCTTCCATCAGCCAGCGCGGCGTCAAGTGGCCGAACAGCAGGTTGTCCGGGCGGTCGCTGGCGTAGGACACCTCGATGACGATGGCCTTGAGCTGCTTTCGCTTTACGCGCTCGGCAACGGCGGCCCAGACAGCGGCGAGCCGCGTGCCCTTCTCGACCGCGTCGGGACCGGTGTCGCCGAAGCACAGGATCCCATCGCCGCCGCTCTCCAGCAGGAACGCCGTCGATTCCATGCCGCCATGGGCCAGCGGAAAGGCTGTCACGGTCATGGCGGTGTCGGCGATCGGCATCGCCTCCCCCGGCTTCAGGTCCATCATGGCGTATTTCTTGAGCTGCGGGGCCTTGCCGCGATCGCTGAAGTTCGGCCAGGCACGCCAGTTGAAGTAGGTCTCGATCAGGTCGGCACCGACAGAGGGCAGCGCGTAGATCGCTTTCTTGCTGTCATCGGGCGAGGCAACGATCAGTCCTGCGACGTGGTCGAGATGGGCGTGGCTGATCAGGTAGCCCTTGATCGCGTTGGTAAGCATGTAGCCGACACGGCTCTGCGGCGAATCCGCGGGCACCGTGACATTGGAGAAGGCGCCCTTCTCCTCGGCCACGCGCAGTCCGTTCACCAGCGTGCCGGCGTCGCACGTCACGCCGCGATTGTCGCCATGCGGATGGATCAGCGAGGCGCTGAGATTGCCATCCTGTATACCGCCCAACGCACCAAGCACCACCAGGTCGAAACCATCCGCGGCGCACGCATGCTCGGCGCCGGGCAGCAGCGCCAGAGCCAACGCGGCCGCGGCAAGTCGTGATCTCATAGGGCACCTCCGGCGATTTTTGCCCGGGGCACCCTACCCTATTCAGCTCGCCGATGGCATGACAGCCACGCGCCATGCAACGCCGCGCGGCTTGGCCTACTTCTTGGTGAGCTTGCCTTCGAACTCACAGTAGCCGTAGAGCTTGATCTTGGAATCGCCTTCCTTGATCTGGCCGACCACGTCCATCATGCCGCCGCCGCCGACCATGGCCGCCGTCTTGATGGCGCCGTTCTTGCCGAGAGTGGTCTCGAAGCCGCGCTCGGGACGGCCTTCCTGCTGGAACCTTCCTTTGACCGCATCGCCGCTGACCGTGACGTCGATCACCATCTTGTAGGTCGGGCACTTGGAGCTGCCGGGAACGTTCTTGCCATACCCGGTCCAAGTGTAGACGACCGGATCCGCGTGAGCCGCACTCACTACCACCAGGCCCGCCAACAGGCCGACAACTGCACCCTTAAGCATCGCTCTCGTCTCCCTCAGAAGAATTCCCTGATCGCCTTGAGCACGGCGGCCGGTTTTTCCTGCCCCACAGCATGCCCAGCCTTGGCGACCTTGACCAACTTCGATTTGGAAATCGCCTTTTTGAAGGCAGCCCCATAGACCGGCGGGATCAGAACGTCCTCCGCGCCCCAGACGATCAAGGTTCTGGCCCTTATACGATGCAGGCGCTGGCCGAGGCCACGGTCCGGGATCGGGAAAAGGATCTTGCCCGCCATACCCAGCCGCCGAGCGTTCATGACCAGAAATTGCTTCAGGAATTCCGGGTCGTTCATGTCGCCACCCGGCACCAGGAGCCGGCCACCAGCAGAGACGTCATGAAACAGCAACCCTGGCAGCTCGTAGGGGAGCTTGGAGAAGATGTCGGTGATCGGATGGTCGTCCAGCCACAAGCCGGCCGGCGCCAGCAGGCAAAGCCTGGCGACTTCGGTGCGCGCGATCGCCGCCATCTCGGCGGCTATCATGCCGCCCATGGAATGACCGACGACGATCGGCTTCTTTAGTTTCAACGCATCCAGCACGTCGAGCCCGTGCAGGGCAATGTCGAGCATGTCGCGCAGCTCGTCTTCGCCAGTCGACTGGCCGTACCCCGGCAGCAGCGGCGCCACGACGTGGTACTTGGTGGCGAGCGCCGCGATCAGCGGATCGTCCGGCATGTGCCCGCCCGCGCCGTGGAGATAGAGGAGGTCCTTGCCCTTGCCGGCTTCAACGACCTGGATACGCGCGCCCGAGGGCTTGAGCGTGAGGAAACGCGACTTCATTCAGCGGCGACCCTGAGCGGCACGGGTTCGTTCATCGGATGTACCCAGAAGCGGTCGTCGTGATTCTTCCACTCGGGCCACAGGTTGCGCAGCCGCGGCATCACCTTCTCGGCGAAAAGGCCCGTCGAGTAGCGCACCTTGTCGTTGGGCATGTCGCCGACATGCATCAGGCAGAAGATATTGCCCACGCGCAGGGTCTTGATCAGCTCCTCCATCTGCTGGCGCACCGTCTCGGGCGAGCCGGCGACGACGTAACGGCCATCGACGAGGTCCTTCCAGGTCATGCTGGGATAGTTGCGCGCCGCGGCCTGGGTGAACTGCGACAGCGCACCGGTCTGGATCGTCTTGACGGTGCGATAGCCCGGCGCATCGGCGAAGCCCGGATAGACGTGCAGGCAGCGATTGTAGAAGTAGTTCACATGAGGCCAGTACAGCCGCTCGGCTTCGGCGTCGCTGTCGGCAACACAGATCACCTGGGCGAAGCCCGCTCGGTAGGGTGATTCGTCCGCCTTGCGCTCGGCCACGCGCTTCCAGTAGCCGTCCATCAGCAGCTTGGCGCGCAGATAGCCCGAGTAGCTGAGGTAGGAATAGGAATAGGTGTTGTCGAGGCAGAAGTCGTAGGTCTCGACCGACCCGCCGCCGGGGATGAAGATCGGCGGCGCCGGCCGCTGGATCGGCTTGGGCCAGCAATTGACGTAGCGCAGCTTGGTGTAGCGCCCGTTGAAGGCGAATGGCTCGTCGGCGGCCCATGCCTTGCGTATGAGGTCGTGTGCCTCGGCGTATTTCTCGCGCGTCAGTGCCGGGATCGTGCCGTAGGCATAGTTGGTGTCCATCGACGTGCCGACCGGAAACCCAGCGACCAGCCGGCCACCCGACAGCACGTCGAGCATGGCCATCTCCTCGGCCACGCGCACGGGCGGATTGTAGAGCGCGATGGAGTTGCCCAGCACGACAATGGCAGACTTCGAGGTCCGCCGCGTCAGGGTCGCCGCCATGATGTTGGGCGACGGCATCAAGCCATAGGCATTGGCGTGGTGCTCGTTGACGCCGATGCCGTCGAAGCCGACGGACTCGGCATACTCGAGCTGGTCGAGATACTGGTGGTAGGCGATGTGGCCGAGCTCGGGCTCGTACATGCGGTTGGGCAGGTCGACCCAGACCGAGCGGTGCTTCTCCCGGAAATCGTCCGGCATATGCGGCCACGGCATCAGATGGAACCAGGTGAATTTCATCGGCGTGCTCCGTTGCGGGCGCTCTGGCGAGTCAACGACCCTTGAACTGCGGCTCGCGCTTTTCGAGGAAGGCCTTGATTCCTTCCTTCATGTCCTCGGTCTGCATCAAAGGCAGGAGCTGCAGGAAGACGTGATGGACGTGCTCGTTGAACGGCTCGTTCCAGGCCATGCGCATCATGCGCTTGGCAGCCTGGATGGCGAGCGGCGCGTTTGCCGCGATCTCGAGCGCGAGCTCGCGTGCGGCGCCCAAGACCTCGGCATCGGGCACGACCTTGTTCACCAGGCCGATTTCCAGCGACTGCACGGCATTCAGCGTGCGGCCGGTGAAGATCAGCTCGGCCGCCTTCGCCCAACCCAGCATGCGCGGCAGGTACCAGGTGCCGCCCGATTCGGGCAGCACGCCGCGTCTGGCGTAGGACGCGGCGAGCTTGGCCGACTGGGCCATGACCCGGATGTCGGCGCCCAGCGCCAGGTCGAGGCCGTAGCCTGCGGCCGAGCCGTTAAGCGCAGCGATCACCGGCTTGTCCATGGCATGCAGGACCGGCGGCGGCGTGTTGCGCAGGTCGATGTTGGTCGGCGTGGCGCCCGAACCGACGCTGAGATTGTCGGTGCCCTCGCTTTGCGCCGCGAGATTGAGTCCGGCGCAGAAGGCGCGGCCGGTGCCGGTCAGGATGACGACACGCACCTGCTTGTCTTCGTTTGCCCGCACCAGCGCATCGGTGAGCTGCCTGAGCATCGGCCCGGAGATGGTGTTCATGCGCTGCGGAGCGTTCAGCGTGACGGTGGCGATCGCGCCGTCCGCGCCGTAGAGCAGCTCTTCCGGCATTACCGAAGCTGCGGGCTGGGCCGCAAACTGGCTCATGTTTCCTCCCCCTGCCGATTGCCGCTATGGTGGAGCAGGAGAACCCGACACGCCATGCAAAACCGATTCATCGATCTTTACAGCGACACCAAGTCCAAGCCCTCGCCCGGCATGCGGAAAGCCATGGCCGACGCCGAAGTCGGCGACGAGCAGAAGATGGAAGACCCCACGGTCAACCGGTTGCGCGAGCGCGTCTGCGAGCTTTTGGGCAAGGAGGACTCCGTCTTCCTGCCGAGCGGCACCATGGCCAACCAGATCGCCATCCGTGTGCATTGCCGGCTGGGTGACGAAGTGATCGCCGACCGCACGGCCCACATCATCAATGCCGAGACCGGTGGCCCGGCCGCAAATTCCGGCGTCATGATCCGCGCCATCGAAGGACCGAATGGCGTGTTCACCGGCGAGCAGGTCAAGGCAGCGCTGCGCGATCCCAACAGCCGCAATGCGCCGCGCTCGCGGCTGGTGTCGATCGAGAACACCTCGAACGGCGGCTTCGGCACGGTATGGCCGCTCGCCACCATGCAGGGCGTCACCAAGGTGGCGCGCGAGGCGGGCGTCGCCCTGCACATGGACGGTGCGCGCCTCTGCAACGCGTCGGTGAAGTCGGGCGTGAAAGCCAGCGACTACGCCGCTTGCGTCGATTCCCTCTGGCTCGACTACACCAAGGGCCTGGGCGCGCCGGTCGGCGCCAGCCTCGCCGGCCCCAAGGAACTCATCCGGGAGGCGTGGCGCCAGAAGCAGATGCTGGGCGGCTCGATGCGCCAGTCCGGCGTCATCGCCGCCGCCGCGCTCTATGCGCTGGACAACAACTGGGACCGCCTGGCCGAGGACCACGACAATGCCCGCCATCTCTCCGAGGGGCTGGCAAACATCAAGGGCGTCCAGATCGACGTACCGCGCATGGAGACCAACCTGGTGTTTTTCGAGATCACCAAGCCCGGATGGACCTCGGCCAAGCTGGTCGATGCCTGCCGCGAGCGCGGCGTCGGCCTCGGCGCCAACACGGCGACACGCATCCGCGCGGTCACCCATCTCGACGTCAACCGCAAGGACATCGACACGGCGCTGAAGGTGATCAGCGACGCGCTGGCAGCATAGAGCTCAGGCCGCTCGGGGCTTCTTTTTCGGAGATGGCGCCTGGCTCTTGCCGGGCTGGCTCCTGGGCTGCGGCCGCCGCCGGGCAAGAAGCCGATTGATGACGGCTTGAAAGGCGGGATTGCGATTCGGTGGCGCCTCGGACATGTCGGATGCCCCTCGTCCAGTTGATTGCCCAGCACTCAGTAACGCAAGCTTACGATATCGGTCTCCCGGCGTCGGCCAAAACCTTGCCGCCGAGGCCGATGAAGCAGACGCCTGCTGCCCGCTCGATCCAGTGCCGGGCGCTCTGGAAGCGCCGCATCACCGGCCCGGAGGACATGAACAGGCTGACGCAGGAATACCAGATCAAGGACGACAGCGTCACGAGGCCGATCATCAGCATCATCAGCCAGGTCGGCGTCGACGCCGTGACGGCCGTGGCGAAGACGCTGGCGAACAGCACGATCGCCTTGGGATTGGTGAGTGTCACCAGGAACCCGAACAGGATCGCGCGCTTGCCAGGTTCCCTGGGCTGCTGGTCGAGATCGATGGTCTGCGGCCTGGCGCGCAGGAGCTTGATGCCAAGATAGGCGAGATAGCAGCCGCCGAGGACGCGCACCGTCCAGGTGAGCCACTGGTACTCCGCCAGGATGGCCGACAGGCCGAGAAGGCTGAGCGTCGCGTACATGCAAAGGCCGGTCGACACGCCGAGCGTCGTCAGCATGCCGGCACGCGTCCCATGGGTCATGGACGAGCGCACGACCGCAACGAAATCAGGCCCCGGCAAGATGAGCGCAGGGATGAAGACGGCAAAAACGCTGATCAGAACCAGGAGGCTGCTCATGGCATCCGAGTTGCCACGCTCTCGGGCTGGCCGCAAGAGCGGCCGGCGCCAGGAACGGGAGTAATCCGAGCCCCAGATTTTCGCCGTCACGGGCCGGCTGCAAAAGCCGGTATATCCATCACATGAATGCTCCAGCAACGATCGGCCAGCCGCTGACCCGACGTGAGGACCACCGGCTGCTGACCGGCCGCGGCCGCTATGCCGACAACACCGCGCCGGCCGATGCCCTCGCCGTCCTGTTCGTGCGCTCGCCGCACGCCCATGCGCGCATCGCCGGCATCGACAAGGTAGCCGCCCTCGCTTCGCCCGGCATCGCGGCGATCTACACCGCCGAGGACCTCCTGGCCGACAAGGTTGGCCATCTGCCGGCGATCAGCGAGATCAAGGACGCTGCCGGCAATCGCCATCGCGAGCCCGACCATCTGCCGATGCCTCCCGGCAAGGTGCGCCATGTCGGCGACATCGTGGCCATGGTCGCGGCGGAGACGCTCGACCAGGCGCGCGACGCGGCCGAGCTGCTGGAGATCGACTACGAGACTCTGCCGGCGGTCGTCACGGCCGCCCAGGCCCTCGCCCCCGATGCACCGTTGGTCCATGACGACGTGGTGGGCAACCTGATGTGCCGCTGGGGCAAAGGCGATGCGGCGGCGACCGACGCCGCCTTCGCGCGCGCCGCGCACGTTACGACCTTGTCCATCCGCTCGCCGCGCCAGATCGTGCACTACTTGGAAACACGCGCGGCATGGTCGGCCTACGACGCAGCCGATGACCTGGTGACCGTTACCTTTTCCTCGCAGGGTGTACAAATCCCCCACCGGCTGATGTGCGAGCGCGTGCTGAACGTGCCGAAGGACAAGCTTCGCCTGATGACCGAGGATGTCGGCGGCGGCTTCGGTCCGAAATATCCGATCTATGCCGAATCGACCCTGATCGCCTGGGCGACGCGCAAGCTCAAGCGTGGCCTGCGCTGGGCCTGCGATCGCGCCGAACTGGCGCAGAGCGACAGCCATGCCCGCGATCTCGTGGCGAGCGGCGAGCTCGCGCTGGATGCACAAGGGAGATTCCTGGCGGTGCGCGTGAAGGCAGAGGCCAATTACGGCGCCTATGTCTCGATGTTCGCGCCGACCATCCCGACCACGGGCCTCGCCAAGGTGATCTCGGGCCTCTACCGCATCCCGGCGATCCGTATCGACTTCGACTGCGCCTTCACCAACACCGTGCCAGTCGACGCCATCCGCGGCGCCGGCAAGCCCGAGGCATTGTTCCTGCTCGAGCGGCTGGTCGACCTCGCCGCCGTGGAGACCGGCCGCACGCCCGCCGAGCTGCGCCGGCTGAACCTGCTGAAGGCCGACGAAATGCCGTACGCAGCAGCGAGCGGCTACACCTACGATGCCGCCGACTGCATGCGGCTGTTCGAGACAGCGTTGAAAGCGGCCGACGAGCATGGCTTCGACGCGCGGCGTATGGCGAGCGAAGCGTCGGGGAAGCGGCGCGGCCTGGGACTGGCCTGCCACCTGCACGGCACCGGGGGTATCGCCGACGAGCATGTCGTGGTGCAGGTCGGGCCCGACCGGCTGGTGGCGAGCCTTGGCACGCAAAGCCAGGGGCAGGGGCACGAGACGGTGTTCGCCCAGATCCTCGCGGCGACGCTCGGCGTGGCGATGGACCGCATCGAAATCCGCCAGGGCGACACCCGTACCATCCCGCATGGCGGCGGCACCGGCGGCTCATCGTCGACCATCATCAGCGGCACGACATTGAAGCGCGCCGCCGACGTCGTGATCGAGCGCGGCCGGGACCTTGCTGCCGAACGGCTGGAGGCCGCGCCGGCAGATATCGCCTATCGCGACGGCAGATTCGAGGTCGTCGGCACCGACCGGCGAATCGGCCTGTTCGAGCTGGCGGCGAGCAAGCCGTTCACTGGAGACGCACTGTTCGGCGACAAGATCGAATCCTTCCCGACCGGCGTCATGGTTTGCGAGGTCGAGGTCGATCCGCAGACCGGCGTGGTGCGCGTCGATCGCCTGACCGAGGTCGCCGACTGCGGCACCGTGGTCAATCCACGATTGCTGGTCGGTCAGGTCCATGGCGGCATGGTCCACGGGCTGGGCAATGCGCTGATGGAAGAGGCGATCTACGACGAGGAGAGCGGCCAGCTGCTGAGCGGCACGCTGATGGATTACGCCCTGCCGCGCGCCGACGACACGCCGTTCCTGCAGGTCGAGACGATCGCCACGGCCTCGCCCAATAACTTCATGGGCCTGAAAGGTGTCGGCGAACTGCCGACCAACGGCGCTCCCGCCGCGATCGCCAACGCAGTGCTCGATGCCCTGAGACCGCTCGGCGTGCGCCATCTCGACATGCCCATCACCTCACACAAAGTGTGGCGGGCGCTAAATGGGGGTTGATGGACGCGGTCCTTCGGGCCGAAGTGCCATACACGCTTCGTGAAATACAAAGCAAAGTCGCGAAAGGGCGGTAGATCGCGAACGTGCACGCCGCGATAGTCGTCCCATGCTCCGTCGCATCCTCCTCGCCATCGGCGTGCTCGTACTGATCGTCGTCGGCGCTTTCGCCGCCGTCATTGCCTTCAACTCGCCGCCAACGCCGCCCGTTCTGGCCGCCGGCAACTCGATCCCCGGAATTGCCCAGTGGAACTTCGCCGAGCTGCCCAAGGTGCAGACGCTCAAGGCACGCGACGGCGCGCCGCTGAACTACCGCGTCTATCCCGGCCGTCCCGACCGGGCCATCGTCCTGGTGCACGGATCGAGCGGCACGGACGTCTCGATGCTGAAGCTCGCGCACGCACTGCAGGCCGCGGGGGCCAGCGTCCATGCCATCAGTCTAAGGGGCCATGGCGGCAGTGGCACCGCCAACGGCGACGTCTCCTATCTTGGTCAGCTCGACGACGATCTGGCCGACCTCGTCAAAGGCCTTGGCCTGGACAAACCGGGTGTACATCGCACGCTGATGGGCTTTTCTTCCGGCGGCGGCTTCACGCTGCGCATCGCTGGCGGCCGCGAGACTCGGCTGTTCGACGACTACCTCGCAATCTCGCCCTACATCGGCCAGGACTCGCCCACCAACAAGCCGAACTCGGGCGGCTGGGCAGGCGTGGCGGTGCCGCGTCTCATCGCCCTGTCAATGCTCGCGGGCGCCGGCCTGCCGTGGTTCCAGGACCTGCCCGTGATCCACTTTGCCACGGACGCCAAGCCGAGCAACACACGCACGCCGGTCTACACTTTCCGGCTCGCGGCGAGTCTTCAGCTCGGCCAGGACTGGCGCGCCGTGCTGGCGCGGATCGCAGCGCCGACGACCATCGTGGTCGGCGCCAACGACGAGCTGTTCAATGCCGGTCAGTTCAAGCCGATGCTGCAAGCGATCAATCCCCGCATCGACGTGACGATCGTGCCTGGCGGGACCCATCTCGGCATGATCGCCGATCCGCCGGCCACGATGGCCATCGTCGCCGCCTGGCGAAGGTTGGCAAGGGACTGACCGGCGGCTAGTTTCGCCGCCGGGAGGATATTCGATGATACGGAAGATGGTTGCCGCGCTTGCGGGCGGTTTGCTGCTGTTCGCCGCCGAGGCATCGGCGCAGGCCTGGCCCAACAAGCCGATCAAGCTGATCGCGCCCTATCCGCCGGCTGGTCAGACCGACGTCGTGTCGCGCTACTTCGCCGACAAGCTCGGCACCGTGTTCGGCCAGCAGGTGATCGTCGAGAACAAGCCCGGTGCGCAGGGCATGGTCGGCGCGGAGATCGCCAAGAACGCGCCGCCCGACGGCTACACGTTCCTGTACGTCAACTCGTCGATGATGTGCATCAACCCCTACGTCTACAAGAAGCTGCCTTATGACGGTTTCAAGGATTTCGTGCCGGTGACTCAGCACGGCCTGGCGCCGCTTGCCATGGTGGTGCCGCCGACGCTCGGGCCGAAGTCGGTGAAGGAGTTCGTCGCCTGGGCGCGCGAGCGCAAGGGAAAGGTGAGCTTCGCCTCGTTCGGCAATGGCTCGTCCTCGCACATCTGGGGCGAGATGCTGAACCAGGCCGAGAAGCTCGACATGACGCACGTGCCCTACAAGGGCGCGGGCCCGGCAATCCAGGACACGCTGGCCGGCCACATCCCGATGACCATCCAGGATCTCGCCGCCGGCGGGCCGGCGATCTCGGGCGGCAAGCTCACACCGCTTGCCGTCACCTCGACGGTCCGCTGGCCGCGCCTTCCCGACGTGCCGACCTTCGAGGAGGCCGGCTACAAGATCAACCTGACCGGTTGGAACGCCATTCTGGCGCCGGCCGGGACCCCGAAGGAGATCACCGATCGCATGAGCGCGGAAATACGCAAGCTCGTGCAGACACCCGAAGGCAAGGAGAAGCTGCTGGACATGGGTCTCTTCGCAACGGGCACGACGCCTACCGAGCTGACCGAGATCATGAAGACCGGCTGCGCCGCCTGGGGCGAAGCGGCGAAGCGCGCGGGTGTCGAGCCGGAGTGATCGCGGTTCAGCGCTCGCGCAGATCGCTCAGCGCGACCGCTATCGCCTCGCGGGTCTGTGTCGGCTGCTGACCGATCGCCAGCCCGAGCTGATGGAGCTGGCGTCGCAGCGTGTGCACCTGATCGAGAAGATCGACGACCGTCTCGACCGCCTCCTCGTCGAAGCCGAGGTCGTCGGTCAGGTCGGCGAGGAGCCGGGCGCGCGCCACGTCGACCGGCTCGAAGATCCACCGTTCGCCGTCGGCCGTGGGGCGTAGCAGGCCGCGTGCGACCCAGCGTTCGACATGCACGGTGGTGAGACGGTGGTGCGCGCGCAACAGTTCTTCGAGCGTTGTCATGTGAACTGATCCATCGACTGGCGCGGATCATAGCCGCGGCCCGCCTCCCATTTCTCCAAAAACTCCTTCAGGGCGTCGTCCGGCTTGTCCGGCATCACGACCCGGAGCTTGACGTACTGGTCGCCGTGCTGGCCTGACTTGCGGTCGAGCAGACCGCGCCCCTTCAGCCGGAGCGATGTGCCGGTATTGGAGCCTGCCGGAACGTTCAGCATCACCGGCCCGCCCACCGTCGGCACGCGGATGCGGCCGCCCAGCACCGCCTCGGTCGGAGTCACCGGCAGTTCGACATGGATGTCGTTGTCACGCGGCTCGAAGAAGGCGTGCGGATCGACATGGATCTCGACATAGGCATCGCCCGCCGGACCTCCCTTGCTGCCGGGCATGCCCTGCCCCTTCAGCCTGAGCGTCTGACCGTCGGTCGTGCCTTCGGGGATGTCGATGTCGAGCGTCTTGCCGTCCGGCAGATTGACCCGCTGCTTGCCGCCACGCGCCGCCACCAGGAACGGCACCCGCAGGCTGTAGGTGACCGGCATGCCGCCCATGTCGAATCCTTCGCCGCCGCCGGAGCGGAATGAGAAGCCACCAGGACCGCCACCGGCGCGGCCGCCGCGGCCGCGGCCGAACATTTCGGAGAAGATGTCGCCCATGTCGACAAAGGCCTCCTCACCGTTCGACCGTTCGTACTTGGCGCCGCCGAAGCCGCCCGCATGGTCGCGGTAAAAGCCGCGCGGCGGCATCTCCTGGCCGGTCGCGTCGATCTCGCCGGCGTCGAAGCGGCGGCGCTTCTCGGGATCCGACAGGATGTCGTTGGCCTGGGAGATTTCCTTGAACTTGGCCTCGGCTGCCTTGTCGCCAGGATTGAGGTCGGGATGGTGTTTCTTGGCGAGCTTGCGGAATGCCTTGCGGATGTCGTCGTCCGAGGCGGCCTTCGGAACGCCGAGGATGGAATAGGGATCAGCCATGACCCAGCGAATGTGAGGTTTGTTCAGACGGTTGCAAGTCCCCGCCGGCCGACCGCCTCGACGAAAAGACGGTACTTCACGGTGTCGACTGAGAGTTCGCGGCCCCAGCTCACCAGATCGCCCCACGGGTCCTTGAGCTTGCCCAGGCCCGAAACCACGGCCACCACGGTGCCGACGTCGATGCGGCCGGTTGCAGCAAACCAGCCGCCGACGCCCAGCGCCGCGGCGACGGCAACGGCATACATGAGGTTCATGCCGAGGTTCATGCCGTACTTGAACTTGTAGATGCCCATATTGAGTTCGAACACGCGCTCGACGCGCCGGTCATCTGGCGTGCCGCGCTCGACGATATCGTCGCTCACCCGGCGCAGTGTCTTGATGCGGTCCCCGGCAAGGCGGTTGATCGCCTGCTGCAACGGCGGCACGAACAGTGCCTGTGGCAGCAGGTAGCCGAGACTCAGCACCAGCGTCCATGGTTCCAGCCAGGCCATATAGCCGATGACACTCAAAAGGATGCCGGTCTGCAGCAGCGGCTCGGAGATCGCCATGCCGACGAAGCCGCCGATCGGCTCGGCCTCGGCTACCGCCATCGCGCTATGGGTGCCGGTCGCATCGCGCCGGCAATGCCCGGAGACTTCGACGTCCTCCAGGGTCTTGCGCAAGGTACGCACCGCGTTCTCGCTCACCCAGCCGCGATAGACGTTCAGCGCCATCTTCAGTATCTGCTCGAGCAGCGCGACGCCGGCGTAGGCGATGGCAAGCCACATGATTGTCTCGACCGCGCCGTTCTTGATGGCGTCGTTGACGACCCGGCGCTGCAGCTCGAGGGGAACGCTGCTCAGCCCGAAGACGGCGGCCGACAGAGCAGCGAGCGCGACTTGATGGCGGCCCGAGCTGCGGACCACGTAACCCATGATCGTTCGTGGCAGCGCGCTTCCGTCCATATGGCGTGAAACGCCGATGGAGGGCAGGCGTTCCCGTCCGCACGGCTGGTCAGAAGGTGCGGTGGATCAGCCCGACATCCGCCACACCGGGCACTGCCAGGGAAAGGCAGTAATCCTCAACGGTTGTCGACTGAAGCCACCAAATGCCTGCCCTTCCCTCAGGCGCCAGAGCCATCGTCGGCCGCGACGCGGCGATGGAGACCTCGAAAGAATCCAGCGGGATGGAAAGACCGCATCCGATGGCTTTGACCACCGCTTCCTTCAGCGTCCAGATGAGAAAGAAGGCGCGGCGCTGCGCTTCCACGTCACGTGGAGCTGCAATCGCCGACACCTCGTTGCGGTGGAAATAGCGCTTCGCCAGGTCCAGATGCTCGATCGGCCGCATGCGTTCGAGGTCGATGCCGACCTCGTCTTCGTCGCTGATCGCAAGGACCGCCCGATCGCCGCTATGGCTGAGGTTGAAGTCACCCCGCCAGTTGCCTTTCAGCTCGGGCTTTCCGAATTCGTTTTCGTCGAAAGACAGCCCCCTCGGATCGAGGCCGAGGTGTCGCCCCAGGGCCAGCCGCAGGCCGACATGCGCCGCCGAGAAGCGGCGTCTCAACTCCGCCGAGACGAAGCGTTGCCGGCGCGCCCTCTCTTCTTCCGACAGCACTGCCTCGGCTTCGCCGCCACGAGGCAGCTCCGAGTCGAGGTTCCACGACCAGACATGCACCTGCCGCTTCTGCGGGTCGGCAGGCATGGTCGTCTACAGGCCGAGAACGGCCTTGGCGATGATGTTGCGCTGGATCTCGTTCGATCCCGCGTAGATCGTCGAAGCGCGATTGTTGAGATAGAGCGGCATCGCCGTGACCCCCCACTCCGGCGTCACCGTTGGCTCGTTGTGCCCGAGAAGGCGCGCCTCGGGTTCGTACGGGGCCGCGTACCACGCCAACGCCTCGATGCCGAGATGGTCGAGCTTCTGCAAGGTTTCGCTGCCGCGGATCTTCATCGCCGACGACACTGCTCCAGGGTTCTTGCCACGGCTCAGGTCGGACAGGACCTGCATCTCGATCATCTCCAGCGCCTGGATCTCCATCTCGGCTTCGGCGAGGCGCTTAGCGAAGGTGCGCTCTTCGATCAGCCGGCCGGTGGCGTCCGATGCTTCCTGGGCAGCGATGCGCCTGATGTCCTCGATGCGGGCATAGAGGTTGGGCGTGTAGGCATCGCCGCCACGCTCGAACTCGAGCAGGTACTTGGCAACCGTCCAGCCGGCGTTCTCCGGGCCGATGCGATTGGCGACAGGCGTTCGAACGTTGTCGAAGAACACCTGGTTGACCTCGTGGTCGCCCGCCAGGGTGACGATCGGCTTCACCGTCAGGCCGGGCGTCTTCATCGAATCGATCAGCACGAAGGAGATGCCATCCTGCGGCTTGCCTTCGGTCGCCGTGCGCACCAGGCAGAACATGTGATCGGCAACGTGCGCGCCGGTCGTCCAGATCTTGGTGCCGTTGATCACATAGTCGTCACCATCCTGCACGGCGCGCGTCTTGAGGCTGGCGAGGTCCGAACCGGATCCGGGCTCGGAATAGCCCTGGCAGAACACGATGTCGCCGGCCACGATCCTGGGCAGGTACTTGGCCTTCTGCTCCGGCGTGCCAAACTTCATGATCACCGGGCCGACCATGCGCAACCCCATGGCGAAGATGCGCGGCGCGTCGACCGCGATGCACTCGCGGGCGAAGATATAGCGCTGGGTGGCGTTCCAGCCGGTGCCGCCGTATTCGGTCGGCCAACTCGGCGCCGACCAGCCGCGCTGGGCCAGCACCCTGTGCCAGCGAAGGCCGGCATCGACGTCGGCAAAGACGCCGCCGGTCTTGCGGCCCGCCTCGCGCAAGTCCTCCGTAAGGTTTTCGTCGAGGAAGCGGCGCACCTCGTCGCGGAAGGCCTCGTCCTGCGGGCTGAGGGCCAGATCCATGTTTCCTCCTGAATTCGTTCCACAAAGGCTAGCGGCGCACGCTTGGCAGAGTCCAGCGCGCGGCTGGCCGAAGCTTCCGACGGGCGGTATGGTTGTTGCCTGATCATCCGCATCCGACCGCGGAGTCGTCCATGGTAAAGCTGCTGCGTATCGTTGCTATCAGTCTCCTCATCGCCTTTTCGGCGAGCGCTCAGGACAAGAAGGAGGTCGACCTGGCGCTGGCGCTGGCCATCGACATCTCGGGCAGCATCGATCCCGACGAGGCCAAGCTGCAGCGCGAGGGCTACGTCCAGGCCTTCCGCGATCCGGTGATCGTCAAGGCGATCCTGGGCGGCAGCCACGGCCGCATCGCCGTCGCCTACTACGAATGGTCCGACGCCTGGGTTCAGCGCCTGCTGATCGACTGGACGCTGCTCGATTCGGAGGCGGCGATCATGGAGTTCACGACACGGCTGGCCAACGCGCCGATCTCGATCGCGCGGCGCACCTCGATCAGCGGCGCCATCCGCTACGCCCTCCCGCTGTTCGGACGCAGCCCCTACGAAGCCGAGCGCAAGGTCCTGGACATCTCGGGAGACGGCTCGAACAACGACGGCGGGCTGGTCACCGACATGCGCTACGAGGCGCTGAAGGAGCGCATCGTCATCAACGGATTGCCGATCATGAACGACCGACCCAACCCCTTCGGCTTCCCGAGCGAATCCGACCTCGACAAGTACTATCTGCACTGCGTCACCGGCGGACCGCGCTCCTTCGTCGAGGTTGCGACGAACTTCGAGGACTTCCCCCGCGCCGTGCGCAAGAAGCTCCTGCAGGAGGTCGCCAACCTCAGCCCCGAGCTCGGCCCCCTCAAGGGCCCCGTAAACGACTTCGACATCGCCCTTGGGCCGCTGCCCGACGGCACCCAGCTGGCGCAAAGCGGGCGGCGGCCGGTTCGCGGCGAGGACGACTACACGAAGTTCGTGCGGCCGGAATACGAGCTGGGATGCGACGTCGGCGAGCGGCGGAGCCGCGAGTTCTGGCAGCGCCGCTTCGGCGTGACGCCGGACTGACTTCAGACCGGGGCGTTCAGCGGATAGTCGTAGCGGATAAAGCCAGCAAAGCGCGCGACCTTGTCGTAGAGGCCGCGGGCACGGACATTGTGCTGCTGCGTCAGCCAGTAGTAGCGCTGGCAACCACGCTGGCGGGCCCTGTCTGCCACTGCCTCGATCAGCAGACGCGCAGCCCCGTGGCCGCGCACTTGCTCGTCGACGAACAGGTCGGCCAGATAGCAGACATCGTCGACCCAGACGTTGGTGTGGAACAAGAAGTGGGCGATGCCGACGACCCGGCCGTCGAGCCGGGCGGCGAGCCCGTGCAGTTCCTGTCCCTCCATCAGACGCCGCCAGATGTGGTCGTAGGTGGCGTCGGGCATCGTCCGTTCGTAGAACGTGTTGTAGCCGACGGCGAGCGGTTGCCAGGCGGCGCGGTCGTCCCGGCGAAGCGGCGTGATCTCGATCATGTCCGCTTCTAGCGCGATCGCTTAGAACTCCACCACCGTCTTGAAGCCGCCGTATGCCATTCGCTTCATGTCGAACGGCATCTCCTTGGGCATGCCCTCGGACAGGCGCTTGTCTTTCATCACCTTGGCATTGACCTTGTCCCGATGGGCGCGCGACCTGTAGACGATGTAGGAGAACACCACCGTCTCGCCGGGCTTGGTCTTGGCGAGCTTGGTGAACGGCAGTCCCATCTTCACCTTGAGGTCGTCGCCCACGCATTCGCGGTAATCGAGCGCGCCATGGTCGCGCCACACCATAGCGGCGCGCCTCGCCATCTTCTTGTAGATCGCGAGCTTCCGCTTCGGCACGACCAGGACGAAACCATCGACATAGGACATCAAGCTACTCCCTGACGCTTAACCTGAGGGTTAAGCGATAGGGAATTGCACACCGTGTGTCAATCGCGTCGTCCCGATGCCGGCGGTTGCCGCGGTCCTCGCCGGACGGTTTCCAGCGCGGTAGCCAGCACGGGTAAGGTCCGGAGCCGCTTGGCGGCGAACTCGACGAAAGCGTCGATCTTGGGCGCGCGGTGGGCGCGGCCCTTGGTGACGAGGTGAACCGGCAGCGGCGGCGCCTCCCAGGCGTGCAGCAGGCGCACCAGCTTGCCCGACGCCAGGTCGTCGGCCACCTGGTAGGACAGGAGCTGGGCCACGCCGCGGCCTTCGCGCGCGGCGCGCAGCCGGGTCTCGACGTCATCGACGCGCAGCCGGCCCATCAGACGCGGCGGCGTGCGCAGGCCGGCGAAGCTCCACTCCCTGTTCGCCCGCACGGTGCCCAGGATCGCCTCGTGTTCCACCAGGTCGCCCGGCGCCCGCGGAACGCCGCGGCGCTCGAGATAGGCGGGGCTCGCCACCCACAGCCGTCGCACATGGCCGACCAGCCGCGCCGACAAGCTCGAATCGGCGAGCGTGCCGATGCGCAGCGCGACGTCGATGCCCTCGTCTATGAGGTCGATATTGCGGTCGTTCAACATCAGCTCGACCTCGACGCCGGACTGGGCATCGAGGAAGCGCGCGACGATCGGCGCCATGTGGCGACGGCCGAACTGCACCGGCGCAGTGATCCGCAGCAGGCCCCGCACCGGAGCCTCGCGCGCTCCCGCTGTCGCCGCCTCGTAGTCGGCGGTCAGGCTGCGAGCCTTGTCATAGAAGGCTCGGCCCGCCTCAGTCGGCGCCAGCCGCCGCGTCGTGCGGTCGACCAGCCGCACGCCGATGCGGTCCTCCAGCGCCGCCAGGGCACGCGTCACCGCTGGCGGCGAACGACGCAGGCGTGCGGCAGCGCGCGCCAGGCTGCCCTCCTCCACGATGCGCACGAAGATCGCCAGCTCGTCCAGTCGATCCATGAATTCTTCCATTTACCGGAATACTGATTTGTACATTGATGTTCTTCACGTCGCAATTTGCCGGCGCTAGCTTCGTGGGCGACGGAGGACACCATGCTCACCGGAAGCTGCCTGTGCGGCGCCGTGGCCTACGAGGCCGACGCCCCTCTCGAGCGCATCGTGCATTGCCATTGCCGGACCTGCCGCAAAACCCATGGCAGCGCCTTCTCCTCGGTCACCGCGGTGCCGCGTGAAAAATTCCGTTGGACCCGCGGCGAGGATCAGCTCGGCGCCATCGAATCGTCGCCCGGCAAGTTCCGCCGCTTCTGCGCGCAGTGCGGATCGCACGTCATGGCCGAGCGCGTCGCCCAGCCGGTGGTGCTGCTGCGCCTGGGTTGCCTCGACACGCCGGTCACCGATCGCCCGCAGATCCATATCTGGCGATCCGAAGCGGCCCCCTGGTACGACCCCAAGCGGCAATTTCCCGAGAAACCCGAGGGACTCACATGACCTTCCTCGCTTTCCACGAGGACGAGCGCAAGGCACAGGCTCTGGCCGGCCATCAGCGGGACGGGCGCGCCGCCATCCGGCCGTTCATGCCCGACCAGCATCGCGAATTCTTCGCGCTGCTGCCCTACCTTTTCCTTGCCACGCTGGACGGCGAGGGATGGCCGATGGCGTCGGTGCTGACCGGCGACAAGGGTTTCATCCAGTCGCCCGATCCGGCGACGTTGCGCATCGGTGCCCTGCCGGCCCCGGACGATCCCGCCGCGTCGACATTCAGGGCCGGCGCCGAGATCGGTACGCTGGGCCTCGACTTCACCACGCGGCGCCGCAACCGCGCCAACGGCCGGCTGGTCGCCGTCGACGATGGCCTCACCATCACGGTCGCCCAGAGTTTCGGCAATTGCCCGCAGTACATCCAGACGCGCACGCCCGCGCCGCGTGTCTCGGCTGGCGCAGCGGCAGAGCGTCTCGACCGTCTCGACGACGCCGCGCGGGCCCAGATCGCCGCGGCCGACACCTTCTTCATCGCCAGCCGGTCGCGCGCCTGCATCGGCGACGGCGGGCTCGACATGTCGCATCGCGGCGGCAGGCCCGGTTTCGTCGAGACGAAGGGCGACACGCTGGCCATACCCGACTTCCGCGGCAACCGCTTCTACAACACCCTCGGCAACCTTCTAGGCGACCCGCGCGCCGGCCTGATCTTCATCGACTTCGCAGCGGGCGACATCCTGCAACTTCAGGGCCGGGTAACCATCGATTGGCACCCGCAAGGCAGCGGCCCGGCCGGCGGCGAGCGGCTGTGGCGGGTCGAAATCGCGCGTGCCTGGCGGCGGCGCCGCGCCTTCCCCTTTGCCTGGACGTTCGGCGAATACGCGCCGACCACGCTGGCCACCGGTACCTGGTAGAACGTCAGCTCGTGGGCTTGCGCAACCGCGCTGCCATGGCCTCGAGCGCCAGCAGATAGGAGTCGACGCCGAAGCCCGCGATCATGCCGACCGCGGCTTCGGAAGTGACGGAGCCGTAGCCGCGCTTTTCGATATTCGTCATGTGAATCTCGATTGCCGGAGCATCGATCGCCTTCAGACAATCGCGCAGGCCGTACCCGGCATGCAGGAAGCCGGCGGGATTGAACAGGATCCCGTCCAAGCTAGCCCGCGCGGCCCGGTAGATCGCCGAGACCGCCTCGCCCTCGCTGTTGGTGTAGAGGATATCGAGGTCGACATCGAGCTCGCGCGCCCGCTGGTGCAGGATGGCGTCGAGTTCCCCGGCCGACGTCGTACCATAGAGCTCGGGCTGGCGACGGCCGAGATACTCCATGTTGGCGCCCTGGATCAGCAGCAGCTTCATTGACACCCCAACAGGTCGCGGCCGGGCTCTCGCACGGCGCCTGGCTCTCTCGCCTAGCGCGGCAGTGTTGTCGACCCCATGAGGCTCTCGTCGATCGAGCGGGCGCACTGGCGGCCCTCGCGGATCGCCCAGACGACAAGCGACTGGCCGCGCCGCATGTCGCCCGCCGCGAACAGCTTGGGCACACTGGTCTTGTAGTCCTGGACGTTGGCCGCGACGTTGCCGCGCGGATCAAGCGCCACGCCGGACTGCTCGACCATGCCCGGCCGCCGCGGTCCCAGAAAGCCCATGGCCAGCAGCACCAGGTCGGCGTTGAGCTCAAACCCGCTGCCCGCGACCTCCTTCATGGCCATGCGGCCGTCGGCACCCTTGATCCAGTCGATGCGCACGCATTCGAGCGCTGTGATCTTGCCGTCCTTGCCCGTGGCGCGCTTGGTGAGCACGGCGAAGTCGCGGTCCGCGCCCTCCTCGTGCGACGACGACGTGCGCATCTTCAGCGGCCAGTCGGGCCATGTCAGCCCCTTGTCCTCGCGCTCGGGCGGCTGCGGCATGACCTCGAGCTGGGTCACCGAGGCGGCCCCCTGGCGATTCGACGTGCCGACGCAGTCCGAGCCGGTATCGCCGCCGCCGATAACCACGACATGCTTGCCCTTGGCCGTCAGCGTGCCGCGCGGTGCGGCGCGCACCTCGTCGTCGCCCGCCACTCGCTTGTTCTGCTGGGTCAGGAAATCCATCGCGAAGTGGATGCCGGAAAGCTCTCGGCCCGGCACTTCGAGGTCGCGCGGCCATTCGGCGCCGCCGGTCAGTGCCACGGCGTCGTACCCCTCCAGCAGCGATTTGATCGAAAGGGTGGCGCCGACCTCGACACCGGTGCGGAATTCGACGCCCTCGGCTTCCATTTGGCGCATCCGCCGGTCGATCAGGCGCTTCTCCATCTTGAAGTCGGGGATGCCGTAGCGCAGCAGCCCACCGACGCGGTCGGCCTTCTCGAACAGCGTCACCGCATGGCCGGCGCGCGCGAGCTGCTGGGCGCAGGCCATGCCGGCCGGCCCCGAGCCTACGACGGCGACCCGCTTGCCGGTCTTCCTCGCCGGCACCAGCGGAGCGACCCAGCCTTCATCCCAGCCACGGTCGACGATCGAGCATTCGATCGATTTGATGGTCACCGGGTTGTCGTCGATGTTCAGCGTGCACGATGCCTCGCACGGCGCGGGGCAGATTCGGCCGGTGAACTCGGGAAAGTTGTTGGTCGAGTGCAGGACTTCCAGCGCGTCCTGCCAGCGATCGCGCCGCACCAGCTCGTTCCAGTCGGGGATGAGGTTATTGACCGGGCAGCCGTTGTGGCAGAACGGGATGCCACAATCCATGCAGCGCGCGCCCTGCTTGGACACTTCGGCCGGCGGCAACGGCAGGACGAACTCACGCCAATGCTTCAGGCGGCCCTCGACCTTTTCATAAGGCCGTTCCTTGCGCTCGATCTCCAGGAAGCCGGTGGGTTGACCCATTGGCCTGAATTCTCCCCTCTCGTTGTCCGACGGCCGTTATTCGGCAGCGACCGCTTTCGCCGCCGCGCGATCGCGCGCCTGCAGGAGCGCGCGCTTGTAGTCCTTCGGCATCACCTTGATGAAGCTCTTGAGCGCATTGTCCCAGTCTTCCAGCAACGCACGGGCGCGGGCGCTGCCGGTGTGCAGGTGATGGCGCTCGACCAGGATGCGCAGGCGCTCGGCGTCGAAGCCGAGTACGTCGCCCATGCCGTTGTCGTCGGCGCTCAAGGCACGCTGATGCGGCCGGCCCGGAGCCTCCTTGTCGGCGGACGCAGCGCCGACCGGCTCGAGCTCGACCATCGACATGTTGCACAGCTCGCCGAAGCGCGCCTTGGGATCGTAGACATAGGCGATGCCGCCCGACATGCCGGCCGCGAAGTTGCGCCCGGTATCCCCCAGCACGACCACGACGCCACCCGTCATGTATTCGCAACCGTGATCACCGGTGCCCTCGACGACCGACACGGCGCCCGAGTTACGAACGGCGAAACGCTCGCCCGCCACGCCCTCGAAATAGGCTTCGCCGCCGATCGCGCCGTACAGCACGGTGTTGCCGACGATGATGTTCTGCAGCGGATCGCGCTTGCTGTCCCTGGGCTGGCGCACGACGACGCGGCCGCCCGACAGCCCCTTGCCGACATAGTCGTTGGCATCGCCCGTCAATTCGATCGACACGCCGTGTGCCAGGAACGCGCCGAAGCTCTGGCCGGCGGTGCCGGCGAGCCGTACCGAGATCGTGTCCTCGGCAAGGCCGGCATGGCCGTAGCGCTTGGCCACCTCACCGGACAGCATGGCGCCGACGGTGCGGTTGACGTTGCTGATGGACTGCTCGACCAGCACAGGTTCGCGCTTCTCGAGCGCCGGCTGCGCCGCCTCGATCAGCTTGTGGTCGAGCGCCCTGTCGAGCCCGTGGTTCTGCGTCTCGCAGTTCCAGATCGCCACGCCCTCCTTCGCCGGCGCGACGTGCAGCAGCCTGGCGAGATCGACGCCACCCGCCTTCCAGTGGTCGACGGCGCGCTTCATGTCGAGCCGGTCGACCCGGCCGATCATCTCGTTCAGCGTGCGGAAGCCCAGCTGCGCCATGATCTCGCGCAGTTCCTCGGCGACGAAGAAGAAGTAGTTGATGACGTGCTCGGGCTGGCCGGTGAAGCGCTTGCGCAGCACCGGGTCCTGCGTCGCGACGCCGACCGGGCAGGTGTTGAGATGGCACTTGCGCATCATGATGCAGCCCGCGGCGATCAGCGGCGCCGTGGCGAAGCCGAACTCGTCGGCGCCGAGAAGCGCACCGATCGCAACGTCGCGGCCGGTGCGCAGGCCGCCGTCGACCTGCACGGCGATGCGGCCGCGTAGCCCGTTCAGCACGAGCGTCTGCTGCGTTTCGGCAAGACCGATCTCCCATGGCGAGCCGGCATGGGTCAGCGACGTCAAAGGCGAGGCACCGGTGCCGCCCTCGAAGCCCGAGATCGTCACATGGTCGGCGCGCGCCTTGCTGACGCCCGCGGCGACCGTGCCGACGCCGACCTCGGACACCAGCTTCACGGAAACCCGCGCGCGCGGATTGACGTTCTTCAAGTCGTGGATCAGCTGCGCGAGATCCTCGATGGAATAGATGTCGTGGTGTGGCGGCGGGGAAATCAGGCCGACGCCCGGCGTCGAACGCCGCACCCGCGCGATGTTCTCGTCGACCTTGTGGCCGGGCAACTGGCCGCCTTCGCCGGGCTTGGCGCCCTGGGCCATCTTGATCTGCAGGTCGTCGGCATTGACCAGGTACTCGGCCGACACGCCGAAGCGGCCCGACGCCACCTGCTTGATGGCCGAGCGCATCGAGTCGCCATTGGGCAGCGGCTTGAAGCGGTCGGCTTCCTCGCCGCCCTCGCCGGTATTCGACTTGCCGCCGATGCGGTTCATGGCGATGGCGAGCGTGGTGTGCGCCTCGCGGCTGATCGAGCCGAAGCTCATGGCGCCGGTGGCGAAGCGGCGGACGATGTCGGCTGCCGGCTCGACCTCGTCGACGGAGATCGGCTGGTCGGCCCACTTGAACTGCATCAGGCCACGAATGGTGAGCAGCCGTTCGCTCTGCTCGTTGATCGAGCTGGCGAACGTCTTGTACTCGTCCGGCAGGTTGCCGCGCACCGCATGCTGCAGCCTGGCGACACTCTCAGGCGTCCAGGCATGGTCCTCGCCGCGCAGCCTGAAGGCATAATCGCCGCCCGGATCGAGCATGTTGCGATAGATCGCCTTGTCGCCGTAGGCGTCGGAGTGGCGGCGCACCGTCTCGTCGGCAATCTCCTGCCAACCCGCGCCCTCGATGGTGGTGGCGGTGCCGGTGAAATATTTCTCGACGAAGCCCGAATGCAGGCCGACGGCGTCGAAGATCTGTGCGCCGCAGTATGACTGGTAGGTCGATATGCCCATCTTGGACATGACCTTCAGCAGGCCTTTGCCGATCGCCTTGATGTAGTTCTTCTGCACCTCGTAGGCCTTGAGCGGCAGTCCGTTCTGCACGCGCAGCTGCTCGAGCGTCTCGAAGGCGAGATAGGGGTTCACCGCCTCGGCGCCGTAGCCGGCCAGGCAGCAGAAGTGATGGACCTCGCGCACCTCGCCCGATTCGATCACCAGGCCGGTCTGGGTGCGCAGGCCCCTGCGGATCAGGTGATGATGCACTGCCGCCGTCGCCAGCAGCGCCGGGATCGGCACGCGCTCGGCCGACACGGCGCGATCCGACAGGACCAGGATATTACGGTCGGCCAGCACGCAGTCGGTCGCCTCGACGCAGATCCGGTCGAGCGCTTCCTCGAGGCCCGCCGCGCCTTCCGACGCCGGCCAGGTCGTGTCGATGGTGGCGGTGCGGAACGAGCCGTCCAGCAGGTCCTCGATCGATCGGATCTTCTCGAGCTCGGCATTGGTCAAGACCGGCTGCGAGACTTCCAGGCGCTTGTGCGTGCCGGCGTGGCGGCCCAGCAGATTGGGACGCGGACCGATCATCGATACCAGCGACATCACCAGCTCCTCGCGGATCGGATCGATCGGCGGATTGGTGACCTGAGCGAAGTTCTGCTTGAAGTAGTTGTAAAGCAGCTTGGGCTTCTTGGAGAGCACGGCGATAGGCGTGTCGGTGCCCATCGAGCCCACCGGATCGTCCGGCTCGCGGCTCATCGGCTCGAGGAAGAACTGGGCGTCTTCCTGCGTGTAGCCGAAGGCCTGCTGGCGATCCAGCAGCGTCGAGGGATCGTTCGAGGGCGCCGGCGCCGGCGCATCGGGGATCTCCGACAGCTCTTCCAGCTTGTGCTGCGTCTCCTTCAGCCACTCCTCGTAAGGCTCGGCTTCCGCGAGCGTGCGCTTCAGCTCCTCGTCCTCGACGATGCGGCCCTGCTCGAGGTCGATCAGCAGCATCTTGCCGGGCTGCAGGCGCCACTTGCGCACGATCTTCTCGTCGGCGATCGGCAACACGCCGGCTTCCGAGGCCATCACGACCTTGTCGTCGTCGGTCACCAGGAAGCGCGCGGGCCGCAGCCCATTGCGATCGAGCGTGGCGCCGATCTGGCGGCCGTCGGTGAAGGCGATACAGGCCGGGCCGTCCCACGGCTCCATCAGGGCGGCGTGATACTCGTAGAAGGCCTTGCGCTTGGCATCCATCAGCGGATTGCCGGCCCACGCCTCCGGAATCAGCATCATCATGGCGTGCGACAGCGAGTAGCCGCCGTTGACCAGCAGCTCCAGCGCATTGTCGACGCAAGCCGTGTCCGACTGGCCATGCGGGATGATCGGCCACATCTTGTCGAGGTCGGCGCCGATCAGGTCGGATTCCATCGTGCGGCGGCGGGCGTACATCCAGTTGACGTTGCCGCGCACCGTGTTGATCTCGCCGTTGTGCGCGATGAACCGGTAGGGATGCGCCAGCCGCCATGACGGGAAGGTGTTGGTCGAGAAGCGCTGGTGCACAAGGCAGAGCGCCGACTGGGTCAGCGGATTGCGCAGGTCTTCGTAGAAGCTCTCGACCTGCGGCGCCAGCAGCAGGCCCTTGTAGACCACCGTGCGCGAGGAGAAGGACGGCATGTAAAGCTGCGACAGGCCCGGCAGCTTGTGCTTCTTCTCGAGGTCGACCAGCGGGTTCTGGGTCTGCTTGCGGATGGCCAGGACCTTGCGCTCGAAAGCGTCCTGGTCGGCGAGCTGCGGGCTGCGGCCGACGATCGCCATCTTGATCACGGGCATGCGCTCGATGACCGCCTTGCCCAGGCCCGTTATGTCGGTCGGGACGTCGCGCCAGCCCAGAAGCTTCTGCTTCTCGACCTTGACGAAGTGTTCCAGCCGCTTGATGGCAAAGGCGCGCGCCTTCTCGTCCTGGGGCAGAAAGCACATGGCCACGGCGTAGTGGCCCGGCTGCGGCAGGTCGACGCCTGCGTTCCTGGCCCAGTCGCGCAGCAGGGCGTCCGGGGTCTGGATCAGGCAGCCCGCACCGTCGCCCACCAGCGGGTCGGCGCCCACGGCGCCGCGGTGGTCGAGATTGACCAGAATGGAGAGGCCCTCGCGCACGATGGCATGCGACTTTCGGCCCTTGATGTCGGCCACGAAGCCGACGCCGCAGGAGTCGTGCTCGTTGCGCGGGTCGTAAAGGCCCTGTTTTTCAGGCAAATCCATCAAATTCTGTCCTGCAGTCCCCCGGCGCAGGCCCCCCGGGAACAATGGCGTTATCGGGCATTATTAGCGCGGCAGCTACGCCCGACGAAAGCAATTGTTGCGGCGCAAAAGCCGCTGTAATTTCAAGCCGCCTGCCTCGGGGGAGTTGCCAGAAAGATGTCGTTTCCGTTGCTGCGTCGCCCGGCGATCTGCATTGCGGTCGTGTCCCTCGCCGGACTGTCGGTTTCCGGTTGCACGCCGACCCCCAGCGTCGCCATGGCCTGGACCGGGCCGGGCTGGTACCTGCAGAAAAACAACATGGTCCAGCTCTCGGGCAACTCGTATTTCGGTGGTCCGTGGAGCTACGACAAGTGCGAGGAAGAGCGCGCGAAGCTGCCGCCCGAAACAGCCATTCAGATGCTATGCGTCCGCGAGAACCGCAAGCCTGACGTGCTCGGACGGTCGTAAGGCCGGCACCGGACAAGTAGCGATTCAGGCTGAGCCCCAAGGGCAGGGGCGCAAGCCAACTGCTCGAGGAAGCGGCCTCGCCTGCGCCATGGCGCGACGGTACGCGCGCCTGACCTTCATTCGAGTTGCGGCGGGTCTGCACAACCTCGGCTCAGCGCAGCCGTTGCGCTGATCCCCGATCATCCGGCCGGCGGCACGTCCAGCCTGACGGCAATCCCCTCCAGCGCCTTCGACGGCGCGGCATACCGCTTCATCACCAGCGGATCGTGGCCCGGGATGATGTGCTGCGGCGAGGCCGCCAGCGACCGCAGCTTGTCGTAGCCCTCGACCGTGTCGCCGACATGGAAGGTCGTCGGGAAGACCCGGCCGCTCTCCATGTGCTCGTAGTAGTGGCTGCAGTCGGACGCCAGCACCAGCCAGCCGCGCGCCGTGGCAACGCGCACACACTGCAGGCCCATCGTATGGCCACCGATGTGATGCACGCTGAGCCCAGGCGCCAGCTCGGCCGAACCGGCGTGGAAACGCACGCGATGGCCGAACACCAGGCGCACCATGCCGACGACGTCCTCGACCTCGTAGCCGTGACTGAACCGGCCGTGGCGCATGTAGCGCCCGGTGGCAAAGTTCATCTCGAGGTCCTGCAGATGAAACTCGGCTGCGGGGAAATCGAAGAAGGTACCGACATGATCGTAGTGCATGTGGGTGATGACGACGTCCTTCACCGTCCTGGCATCGACGCCCATCAGCGCCAGGCCCTCTGTCGGCGTGCGCAGGAAGGTGCGCTTGCGCTTCTCGGCCATCGCCGCGGTGAAGCCGGTATCGACCACGAAGGTCCGGTCGGCATTGCGCACCAGCCAGATGAAATAATCCATCGGCATCGGCCCGTCGTGCGGATCGCCGCCGATGAAGTGGGAGGCACGCAGGGCGTCGCGTGTGGCGTATCTGATGGCAAAGACTTCGTACGTTTCCATGGTTCCGCCAAATTCGTGCTTGAAAGCCAGTGTTCCGGCGGACATCGTCGGCAACAAGAAAAAACGCTGCGCCAGACCGCGGACCGATGGGAGGAACGACAATGCTCACGCGACGCCGGGGCCTGTTGGGGTCCCTTGCCATGGCGGCTGCCTGGCCTGTGGCCGGACACGCCCAGCCCTATCCCAGCAAACCGATCCGCATCGTCCACGGCTACGGGCCGGGATCGAACCCCGACATCATCGCCCGCGTGATCACGCCCAGCCTGATGAGCACGCTGGGCCAGAGCGTGATCGTCGAGCCCAAACCCGGGGCGGGCGAACGCATCGCCGCGCAATACCTGACGACGCAGCCGCCCGACGGCTACACGCTCTATCTCATCACCGGCGGCGCCAACGTCATCAGCGCGACAGACCCTCAGGTGACGTTCAGCACGCTGAAGGATTTCTCCTACATCTCGACCATTACGCTCTTCCCCTTCGCGCTGTTCGTCGCGGCGAACGCGCCCTACAAGACCCTCAAGGACTTCATCGCCGCGGCGCACGAGCGGCCCGGCAAGCTGAACTACGGACATGCCGGCACCGGCAACACGCTTCACCTTGCCGTCGAGCTGCTGAAATCGCGCACCGGCATCCAGATCGAGCCGGTGGCCTACAAGGACCAGGCGCAGCTCATCAGCGACGTGATCGTCGGCCGCCTCGATGCCTCGATCAGCACTTTCACCAACTTCCATAGCGCCCTCAGCTCGGGCCAGGCGCGTGCGCTTTGCGTAACCTCGCAGGAGCGCTGGCCGCTCAATCCTGACGTCCGGCCGGTTGCCGAGGACGTGCCGGGTTATGAGGTCGTGTCGTGGCTGGGGCTTGCCGCGCCGGCGGGTCTGCCGGCCGACGTCGCCAACAAGCTTTCGGACGCGGTGCAGATCGCCGTCGCCGTGCCTGAGCTGCAGAGCCGCCTGCGCGATATGGGCAACGAGGCCCGCGCCAGCACGCCGGAGCAATTCCGGACGCGCGTCGTCGCCGACTACGACAAGTGGAAGCCGCTGGCGAAGATCGTTTATCCGTGACGGGAGCACGGGCCAAAGGCGAGCGCTCCGTCAACCGATGGTCATCAGGCTGGCGTTGCCGCCAGCCGCGGCGGTGTTGACGCTGAGCGAGACTTCGTTCCCCAGGAATTCCAGTGGATAGGGCTCGACATAGACCGGCACGATCGGCCCGTCGCGCGCCGCCAGACGCTGGCTCAGCGCCAGCAGCTCGTCGGCGGTGCCGGCGAACAGTGCCGCGCCGATTCCGACGGCGGCTGGGTCGTCCGTGGCTCGATTGCCGCTCGCCTTCACGAGATCGACCTGCACGGCCCGCTTCGCCTCGTCGCGCGCCACGCAGAGGATCGTGCCCTTCGGCCGCTGGCCATAGCTGTTGCGCTCGCCGACCGGTCCTGGCAGCTCGCCGGCCGGCGACGCCTTCCACGGCCGCTGGGCAAGCAGGCGGTGGACATAGAGCGGGCCACCGGCCTTCGGACCGGTACCCGACAAGCCGTGCCCGCCGAATGGCTGCACGCCGACCACTGCGCCGATCATGTTGCGGTTGACGTACTGATTGCCGGCAGTGCTTGCCCCGGTTGCGCGCTCGATCGTCTCATCGATGCGGCTGTGCACGCCGAAGGTCAGGCCGAAGCCTGTCGCGTTCACTGCGCGCACAACGTCCTCCATTTCCTCCCGCCGGTAGCGCAGCACGTGCAGCACCGGCCCGAACACCTCGCCCGGCAGGTCGGAGACGGATCCGATCTCGATCAGTGTCGGCGGCACGAAGGTGCCGTACTGAGTTTCAGCCGGCAGCTTCATCTGGTGCACGTCATGTCCGGCGGCGCGCATGCGCTCGATGTGGGCGTCGAGAGCCTGCTGCGCATCGACCGAGATCACCGGTCCGACATCGACCGAGAGCCGAGTGGGATTGCCGAGAGCGAGCTCCGCCATCGCCCCCTTGAGCAGGGGCAGAACACGATCGGCGATGTCATCCTGCAGGCAGAGCAGGCGCAAGGCCGAACAGCGCTGGCCCGCCGAATCGAAGGCCGAGGTCACCGCATCGTGCACGAGCTGCTCGGGCAAGGCCGACGAATCGGCAACCATGGCGTTCTGACCGCCGGTCTCGGCGATCAGCACCGGAGGCCGCCCGTCGGCATCGAGCCGCCGGGCGAGTTCGCGGTTGATCGACTGCGCGACCCCGGTCGAGCCGGTGAACACGACCCCGGCGACCGCCCGATTGCCGACCAGACGGCTACCGACCTTTCCGTCGCCGGGCAGAAGCTGCAGCGCGGTGCGCGGCACACCCGCCTCGTGCAGGAGCGCCACGGTGAGCGAGGCGGTCAGCGGCGTCTCCTCGGCCGGCTTGGCGATCACCGCATTGCCGGCCGCCAGCGCGCCAGCGACCTGGCCGGTGAAGATCGACAGCGGAAAATTCCACGGGCTGATGCAGGCGACCACGCCCAGCGGCTTGTGCGTGTCGTTCGAAAAGCCTTCGACGCAGTGCGCGTAGTAGCGCAGGAAGTCGACCGCTTCCCTTACCTCGCCAACCGCATTGCCGAACGTCTTGCCGGCCTCGCGCACGATCGGCCCCAGCAGCGGTTCCAGGCGTGCTTCCATGAGATCGGCGGCCCGCCGCAGCGTCGCGGCGCGCGCGGCGGGCCTCTCCTGCCACGGCCGGCTGAGCTCGCAGGCCGCGTCGACCAGGTCGGGCGTTGCTTCGACGACCGTGCCGACGACGTCGCGGCGATCGGCCGGGTTGAAGACGGGCAGCACTTCTCCGCTGCGCGGGCTGTCGGAGAGCACCGGCACAGCGGCGAGCGGCTGTCCTTGCTGCAAGATCGCGGCAAGCCCTGCCAGCACATGCTCATTGGCAAGATCAAGTCCACGCGAGTTCTTGCGCGAACTGCCGAACAGGTCGGGCGGCAGGACGATGCGCGGATGCGGTGCGCCGACGGGTTTCAGCGCCAGCGCCTGCTCGACCGGATCGCCGAGCAGCGTGTCCAGCGTCACCTCCGGATTGGCAACCTGGTTGACGAACGAGGTGTTGGCGCCGTTCTCCAGCAGGCGGCGCACAAGGTAGGCCAGCAGCGTCTCGTGCGTCCCGACCGGAGCATAGATGCGGCACGGACGGTTCAGCCCGTCTTGCCTCACGACCTCGTCATAGAGAGGTTCGCCCATGCCGTGCAGGCACTGGAACTCGTACTGTCCGGCATAAAAATTCTCGCCGGCCATTGCGTGGATAGTGCCGAGCGTCAACGCATTGTGCGTGGCGAACTGCGGAAACGCAGCATCGGGCGCAGCCAGCAGGCGGCGGGCGCAGGCGAGATAGGACACGTCCGTGTGGATGCGGCGGGTGAACACCGGATAGTCCGAAAGCCCGTCGAGCTGGGCGCGCTTGATCTCGCCGTCCCAGTAGGCGCCCTTGACCAGCCGCACCATCAATCGGCGCTTCGAGCGGCGCCCCAGATCGACCAGCCAGTCGATCGTGAAGACCGCGCGCTTCTGATAGGCCTGGACCACGAAGCCGATTCCGTTCCAGCCATCGAGCTCGGGCTCGAAGCAAAGCCGTTCGAGGAGGTCGAGCGAGATTTCCAGCCGATCGGCCTCCTCGGCATCGATGTTGAGCCCGATGTCGTAGTGGCGCGCGAGCACCGCCAGCTCCTTGAGCCGCGGATAGAGTTCCGCCAGCAACCGGTCGATCTGGCCGCGGCTGTACCGCGGATGGAGTGCCGAAAGCTTGATCGAGATGCCAGGACCCTCGTAGATGCCTCGCCCTCGCGCCGCGCGGCCGATCGCATGGATGGCCCGCCGATAGGCCTGCATGTACTCGAAGGCCTGGCGCGCCGTGACCGCGGCCTCGCCCAGCATGTCGTAGGAATGGCGGAAGCCCGTCGCCTCGCGATCGCGACCGTTGTCGAGCGCCTCCTCGATGGTCTGGCCGGCGACGAACTGCTCGCCCATCAGGCGCATGGCGATGTTGACCCCGGTGCGGATCAGCGGCTCGCCGCCGCGCCCGATCAGGCGGACCAGCGACGCCGACAGCCCCTGCTCGCTGCTGGTTGCCGTCAAGCGCCCGGTCAGCAGCAGGCCCCAGGTCGCAGCGTTCACGAACAGCGAGGGGCTGTGGCCGAGATGGGCACGCCAGTCACCGCCGCCGATCTTGTCCCGGATCAGGGCATCGCGCGTGTCGTCGTCGGGAATGCGCAACAGCGCCTCGGCGAGGCACATCAGCGCCACGCCCTCCTGGCTCGACAGGGCGTACTCGTGGATCAGACCCTCGACGCCGCCAGATGGCGTCTTCCTGCGCAACGCCTCGACCAGGCGCGTCGCCAGCGCGCGGGCACGCTGGGTGCGTACTGTCGTCAGCTTGGCCTGTTGGATCAGCGGCGGCAGGCATTCGGTTTCAGGCAATCGCCACGCTGCGGTGATGGCCGCCCGCAGCCCGGATTGCGGCCGGATCGATTGTGCAAAAGCGTGAAATGGCCGGGACATGTCGTTGTCCCTCAGATGAGGTAACATATGCTGAAAGACAAGCACCCGCGGGAGGGTGACGCCGATGACGCTTCTGTTGCGGGCCGCCGCCGCGCTCTTGCTGCTGGTCGCGCCAGCCTTCGCCCAGGCACCTTATCCAGCCAAGCAGGTGCGCGTCGTCGTGCCCTTCCCGGCCGGCGGCTCGGCCGACATCTTGTGCCGCCTGGTCGGCGAGAAGCTCTCCACCGCCTGGGGACAGACGGTGATCATCGACAACCGCGCCGGAGCGGGCGGCAATGTCGGAGCCGAAATCGTCTATCGCGCCGAGCCCGACGGGTACACCCTGCTGTGCAGCCCGCCCGGGCCGCTTTCCATCAACCACAATCTCTACAAGTCACTGACCTACGATTGGACGAAATTCGTGGCCATCGGCGTACTGGCGCTGGTGCCCAACGTCATCACGGCGCGCATCGACCTGCCGGCCTCCTCGCTGCAGGAGTTCATCGCCTATGCCAAGGCCAATCCCGGCAAGGCGACTTACGCATCGCAAGGCAACGGCTCGACCTCGCACCTTTCGGCCAGCAACCTCGCGAGCCTGGCCGGCATCGATCTGGTGCACGTCCCCTACAAAGGTGAAGGCCCGGCCCTGGTCGACATCGGCGCCGGCCGCGTCGACATCTTCATCGGCAACATCTCCGCATCGCTGCGCTTCGAGAAGCAGAAGCAGGTGAGGTTCCTCGGGCTGGCCAGCCGCACCCGCAGCCCTGTTGCGCCCGAGGTGCCGACCACGGCCGAGCTCGGCCTGCCCGACCTGGTATCCAGCGCCTGGTTCGCCCTGATGGCGCCGCCCGGCACGCCGGATGCCATCGCGCAGAAGATCAACCTCGACTTGGCGTCGGCCCTGAAGCAGCCGGAGATGCGTGCCCGCTTCCTGGAACTCGGCGCCGAGCCGCAAGGCGGCACCCCGGCCGAGACCACGAGCTTCATCAAGGACGAGGAAGCGCGCTGGCGCGCCGTCATCAAGTCGGCCAATGTAACGCTGGAGTGACAGGAGGTTCGCATGGACGTCCGACACGACGAAGGTCTCAAGGACCCGGTCTCGAACGGCATCTGGCCGGAGGAGTCCCTGGCCCGCGTGCCCTACTGGGTCTACCAGGACGAGGCAAACTACAGGCGCGAGATGGAGCGCCTGTTCGAGGCCGCCACCTGGAACTTCGTCTGCCTGGAAGCGGACATCCCCGACAAGGGCGACTATCGCACCAACCATGTCGGCATCATGCCGGTGATAGCGGTGCGCGCTGCGGACGGGTCGATCAACTGCTTCGAGAACCGCTGCTCGCATCGCGGCGCGCTGATCGCCTTCGACGACGGCGGCAACGTCGGCAACCAGTTCCGCTGCGTCTACCACTCGTGGAGCTACGATCTCGCCGGCAACCTGCGCGGCATCGCCTTCGAGCGCGGCATCAACGGCGTGGGCGGCATGCCCAAAGATTTTTGCCGCGACGATTTCAGTCCGAGGAAGCTGCGCACGACGACATTGTGCGGCCTGGTGTTCGCCACCCTGTCCCCTGAAACGCCGCCGATCGAGGAGTACATCGGCAGCGAGGTGCTCGGCCGGGTGCGGCGCGTGCTTAACCGGCCGATCCGGGTGATGGGCCGTTTCGTCCAGCCGCTGCCCAACAACTGGAAACTCTACGTCGAGAATGTGAAGGACACCTATCACGCCTCGATCCTTCACACCTTCCTGACGACTTTCCGCATCTCTCGCCTGACCCAGGGTGGCGGCGTGCTGGTCAGTCCCGACGGCGGCAACCATGCAAGCTACACCATCGCCATGCCCGAAGGCGCCAATGCCAATGCCTACAAGGAGCAGCAGATCCGCTCCGACCAGGACGGCCGCTTTGCACTCGCGGATCCCAGCGTGCTCGATTCGGTCGAGGAGTTCGGCGACCACATCCAGCTGCAGATCCTGTCGGTGTTTCCGGGCTTCATCCTGCAGCAGATCCACAATTGCCTGGCCGTGCGCCACGTCGTGCCGCGCGGCGTGGACAAGATGGACCTCGTGTGGACCTACTTCGGCTTCGCCGACGACACGCCCGAGATGAACAGGCGGCGGCTGAAGCAGCAGAACCTGGTCGGCCCGGCGGGCTTCATCTCGATGGAGGACGGCTGCATCGGCGGCTTCGTGCAGCGCGGCACCGCCGCGGCAGGCGATGAGGTATCGGTCATCGAGATGGGCGGCAGCAGCGCCGAAAGCCAGGCCACCCGCGCCACCGAAGCGTCGGTGCGGGGCTTCTGGAAGGCCTATCGGCGACACATGGGTTACTAGCGCGCATCCCTCCCCACGCGAAGTGGAGAGGAAGGGGAGAGGAATGGACATCGGCCGCCTCGTCGAGCTCAACGCCCTGTATGCGCGCGTGATCGACAACGAGCAGTTCGAGGAATGGCCGAAGCTTTTCCACGATCCGTGCCTCTACAAGCTGACGACGGCGGAGAACGTGGCGCGCGGCCTCGAAGGCGGGCTCATCTACGCCGACACGCGCGGCATGCTGGAGGACCGCGTCTCCTCCCTCCGCAAGGTCAACATCTACGAGCGCCAGCGCTACCGCCACATCGTCGGCCTGCCGGTCGTGCTCGGCCAGGCGAACGGCTCGGCCGAGGTCGAGACGCCGTTCCTGATCGTGCGCATCATGCGCGAAGGCGACATGGACGTGTTCGCCACCGGCTGCTACCGCGACAAGGTCAAGCCCGACGGCTCGGGCGCCCTGCGCTTCGCCGAGCGCGTCGTGATCTGCGACGGCCGCCGCTTCGACACCCTGGTCGCGATTCCGTTCTAGGCGCTTCGATGGCGGGCGCGGGCTGCCACATGCGATAGCCCCGCATATGACGGGAGGTGATGGGAGCGGCATGACGCCGTGACATTTCCCACAGACGCGCGGCAGCATCGATCGTATCGGGTTCAGGACCAAGCGGGGACAGGAGACGAGCCATGCCGGTAACGGTTCATTTCGCGACAAACCGCGTGCTGGACGGCCCGCCGGACCAGCTCGGCAGCTACAGCGAGAGCGTCGTGGCACCGTCGAATCCCAATGAGGTCACCTACGGCACGGCCTACGTCAACGATGCCAACCTCGACGCCGACACGATCGGCGCCATCACTTCGCTGCAGACGATCGGCAAAGGGCAGTTCGACCAGAGCGCAATCGACGATCTCAGCGATCCCGGCCGCAATCTGCTGGTGTTCATCCACGGCTTCGACAACAGCTTCGAGAACGCCATCACCCGTGCCGCCTTCAACCAGCAATGGTTCATGAGATCGGGCTTGGCCGGGGCGGAGACCAGTGTTGTCGCCTTCAGCTGGCCCTCGGCCGGCAAGCTCATCGCCCTGCCCTTCCCTAGCGCCGCCTATCGACGCGACCAGACCAAGGCCGGCCAGTCTGGCCTGCACATCATGACCTTCTTCGCCAACCTGGAGCCGATCATCACCAGCGCGCGCGCAAAGGGCAATCGCGTCTTCCTGCTCGCGCACAGCATGGGCAACTGGGCGCTGCAGGCCGGCGTCGAGAGCTGGTTCGCCCACGGCAACGGCGATGCCGACCTGTTCGACGAAGTTTTCCTGGCTGCTGCCGACGAGATCCATAGCAGCTTCGACTTCCTGCCGATGGGCCGCCTCAGTGCCCTCGATCGTCTCGGCCGGCGCATATCGACCTATGCCAGCGACAAGGACGTCGTGCTCGACATCAGCATGAAGATCAACTTTGCAAAGCGCCTGGGCCAGGACGGCGCGCACGACCGTTCCAACCTGCAGCGCTTTCCGGCGGACAAGTACCGCACAGTGATGTGCGGAGGCTTTGCCGACTACAAAATCGATATCGCCAGCTCGCACCAGTACTATCGCCGCTCGCCGGGCGTGCGGATGGACATCGCCAACACGATGGCAGGCAATGTCTGAGCGAATGTCTCAAGCAATCGGGCGCAGGACATATCCGGAGCCTTCTTCGACGACCTTGCCCATGCCCGGCTTGGCCATGTGCGCGCCCGCCAGCCACGCCTGCGTGTTTGAAACCTCACGCAGCAGCCTGAGCCGCGTAGCGCGGGCCGTGGACTGATTATCGTCGTAAGCCCAGGTGAGTTCGGGCCGCGCAAACTGTGCGGCAGGAACGTGGATCAGGTCGCCGCAAAACAGGATGCGGTCCTCACCCGAGTCGAGAACATAACCCATATGGCCCGGAGCGTGTCCCGGCATGGCAATTGCCGACAGATGATCGGTCAGCCGTTCTCCGTCCTCGATCGGCACGAGCAAGTGGCGAAAACGCTCCAGGTGCGGTTCGTCGGCAAAATGACAGACGGCATCGTGCGCGATCACGATTTTGCTCAAGTTCACAAACGCTTCCCGGCCATCGCGCGTTATCAGCCCGTTCAAATGGTCGAGATGCGTATGAGTGAGAGCGACGACACCGATCGACGACGGATCGATGCCTGCCTCGACCATCGCGCTTTCGAGGTGACCCAGTGTCGGCTCCCACCTTCCTCCTGCGCCGCAATCGATCAGCACTCCGTGGTTTCCCGGCTGCTCCAACAAAAAGCAATTGACCGACAATCGAACGAGCGACGGCTCCGCCTGCAGGAGCCCCGGTAGTGTGTACTTGCCAAGGCCTGGTCCCTGGCGCAGGAGGTCTGCGGGCATGTCGACATGGCCGTCGGACAGCGACCAGATCCTCCACGATCCTGATGTGCAGCCCAAGGCGTTCGCACTTTTCGACGTGACGATCATGCCGCCTCCATCACAGCAGTCGGCCAGGCTCGCCGACGTGACGGTCCTCTATTTATAGACGAACGCCCTGTCGTCGAGGTCGATCGCGGGGAACTCGTTCTTCTCGCGCCAGTAGTCCTGGGTATGCTGCCACTCACGCTTGTCGCCGCGTCTGGGCAGCAGGTGCATGCCGCGCGTCACGTAGCCGGGATTGAAGTTCTCGGTGTCGATCCAGGGCAACAGCGGCATGTCCTTGTCCTCGGGCCGCAGCGCCACCTCGACGCGGCGCGCCTGCTTGTCCTTCATGTGACCGAGCAGGCGGCAGACGAAATCGGCGACCAGGTCCGAGCGCAGGGTCCAGCTGGCGCGGAAATAGCCGAACACCCAGGCCATGTTGGGGATGCCGGTGAACATCATGCCGCGGTAGGTCACGGTCTGCGAGAAATCGAGCGGCTTGCCGTCGATCTCGAAAGCGATGTCGCCCAGCACGTTGAGATGGAAGCCGGTCGCCGTGACGACGACATCGGCCGGCAGCTCCTTGCCGGACTTCAGTTTGATGCCCTTTGCGGTGAAGCGATCGATCTCGTCGGTGACGACCGACGCCTTGCCCTCGCGCATGGCGCGGAACAGGTCGCCGTCGGGCACGAAGGCGATGCGCTGGCGCCACGGCCGGTAGGACGGCGTGAAATGCGCGTCGATGTCGAAGTCGGGACCGAGATAGGCGCGTACGCCGGCCAGAAGCTCGGCCTTGACCTTCTCGGGCTCTTCGAAGGAGCGGCGGGTGAACTCCGACTGGTCGTGCAGGATGCGGCGGCGCACGATCTCGTGGATCCAGGCTTCGTCGACCTCGAGCTTGCGCAACTGATCGGCGAGGTCGTTGGCGTTGCGCGCCGGGATAAAATAGGTCGGCGAGCGCTGCAGCATCGTGACGTGCGCGCAATCGTCGGCGATGTTGGGCACCAGCGTCGCCGCCGTGGCGCCCGAACCGATGACGATCACCTGCTTGCCCTTGACGTCGAAGTCCTTGGGCCAGGTCTGGGGATGGACGATGCTGCCCTTGAAGTCGGCGATTCCTTCCCACTCGGGCGTGTAACCCTCGGAGTGACGGTAGTATCCCTGGCACATCCACAGGAAGCCCGCGGTGATGCGGAAGGGCGCGCCGGTATCGAGGCGCTCGCCTTCGATCGTCCAGCGATTGTCCTCGCCCGACCAGCGCGCCGAGACGATGTGATGACGATAGCGGATATGGCGCGCGAGGTCGTTCTCCTCGATCACCTCGCCCATGTAGTCCAGTATCTCCTCGGCCGTGGCGATCGGCTTGCCGGTCCACGGCTTGAAGCGATAGCCGAAGGTGTAGAGGTCGCTGTCGGAACGGATGCCGGGATAGCGATGCGTGATCCATGTCCCGCCGAAGCTCTCCTGCCCTTCCAACACGACGAAGCTGGTGCCCGTACACTGCTTGACTAGATGGTAAGCGCCGCCCACGCCGGAAATTCCGGCACCGACGATGAGCACATCGAAATGCTCGACGGTCTGGGCGGATGAAGACGTGAGCTGGGCAGCGGTATCGGGCATAGGCCTTCTTTCCTGTGTGTCGTCGGAGCTGGCGGCAATATCGATCGCTTTGCCGGTAGAGATCAACCTGCGGGACCCTATTTCGAGGCGCGAAGGTTATAGCAAACATGCATTCCGAAAGCTGCGCTCCTCACGCTAGGCTCGACCGAGCGTAAACCCGGGCGGGCCTATGCCGCAGTCGGAGGGTACTGATGGCGTTTCCATTCAAGTCGCAGCATTTCGTGAGTACTGAGGGCGTCACCAGGCAGAAGCTGAACGACTGCGCAACCAAGGACTCGGCGCATTTCGTCCGAGGCTCGTTCGGCGATCACATTGGCCTCGTTCAGGATGCGCTGGTTCAGCTCAATCAGCATGCTTTTCTCGACGCGAAGGATGCAGCTTCATTCACCGCCGAAGCTGCAGGGGCTTTTTACGGACCGATTACTGCAAAGGTCGTCGAATCCTACAAGAACAACCACAAGCCGAAGCCGATCCTCCAGCCATGGCAGAAAACAGCCGATAACGTTGTGGGAAGGCAGACCATATTCTTTCTCGACGACGACATGGCTGCACTCGAAGGCATTCCGCCGGCGCCCGAACCCAAACCAGCCAGAGACATCTTCGTATTCTTCAGCGGCGTGCAGGATGGTCCCAGCGCGGGTGCCGAACTTGACGACACTGCCGTCGGCCACGGGTTTCTGATGCGGCCGGAAATGCAAGCCATCGCCAAGAAAAGAAATGGCAAGTTCTTGGCCATTGGCGGTGGCTTGAGACGGGATCAAGAGGAATCCGGTATCGCGCTTGCGCTAAAATTCCTGCGTGACAACATGTCGACCCCACCCGGAAAGCACATAGTGTATGGCTTCAGTGCAGGAGGCACCAACTCACTGAATCTCGCGCTCAGAATCGACGAGTTCAACAAGAACAAGCCGAAGGACGCCGCGAAGCTTCGAATCGACAAGTTGGTGACGGTCGATGCTTCTACCAAGAACGACTCGACGGTAAGGAAGACAACCGTCGTCGGCGGATGTGTCCGCCGATGTGCCAATTTCTTCCAGCAGGAAATCCGGCCGCAATCGGACGGCGTGGGAGGTTCCTTTCTTTCTGCGGGCAAGGACTCCGACGGTGAAAGTCCCAGTATTTCTCCGAACAGGCGCCTTGACGACCGAGCTCTGGGACGCCCTCTACCTGGTGCTGCTCACAGAGAGATCGAAAGGGTCACGCTCAGCGAATGTAAGTCCCAAATCGAACTGGAGTTCCCCGCACCCGCCGCACCCTGAGATTTCTTTGCTGCACTTCGACACAAAGAAGCGCAGCGGGACCTGGAGAGGCCGGGTGACCGCTACCAATGACCGGGCGCACCTGTTACCAAGCGGCGCATGCAGTATCTGACCATCCTCGTGAGCGTGCTTGTAGGCCTTGGGTATGGCGCGTCGGCTGTCGGTGCGGCGGCTTGGGTCATCGACCTCGCAGTCCCGAACGTTCACGCCGTCGACTGGCTTCTATACAACGGCTGGGGCCACCTGGTCCTGGTCATTGCCGGCGCGGTGTGGGTCGCGCGCCTGATCTGGGTCGGACAGCTTGTGCGCTGAGGCGCGGCACGGGCGAACCCAGGCGTACCCATCGAGGTCCTTCTAGATTTTCGTGACCTTTGCATGCAGCACGGCCGAGCGGCCAGAGCGCACCGCCTCGAGGCAGCGCGCGACCGCACGATCGACGCCCGCAGGCTCGGACAGGAACTCCCCGTGTGCGCCGGCGGCTTCGGCGATCTTGCCGAAGTCCATGTCGATGCCGAACCCGGCGCCATAGTCGTCGGCGGCCTTGGCCTCTCCGGCCGGATAGACGCGCAACGTCGCCTCCTTCACTGCCCCCCAGCCCGAATTGTCGAGCACGACCATGAAGATCGGCAGGCGGTAGTTCCGTGACACCGCCAGCACGGATTGCGGATTGGAGAAGTAGAAGGTGCCATCGCCCATGATCGGCATGATGACGCGATCGGGCATGGCGAGTTTCAGGCCGAGCGCCACGCTGCCGGAGAAGCCCAGTCCCGCGCCGGCCAGGCCGACCAGGGTGCCCGGCTCGGTCCGCGGCATCTGCGCCAGCACCGTCGGAATGTTGCGGATCGCCTCGTTGATCACGACGCCAGACGGGCCGAGCGCCTCGACCAGCTTGGCGCAAAGGTGGTGCGGGTTGATCTCGCCCGCGACGCCAGGCTCGGCGGCGAGCCTGGCCGCCTGTTCGCGGCGCGCCACGCCCTCGGCTGCTGTCTCCTTCACGCGCGCGGCCGCCCGCGCCTTGAAGCCGGCATCTGCGCGCGCCTTCAGCACGGCGAGAAGATCGGCATAGAAGCGGCAACTGTCACCCTGCAGGCGCAGGTTCGCCGGGAAGGTCCACATCGGGATCGCCCGTTTCTCCGCATCGACATCGACATGCGCCCACCAGGTCGAGGGATTCTCCGGCATGTCCTTGGGGATCCACGGTACATCGACGTCGACCAGCAGGCCGACATCCGCGTCCGCCAACGCCTTGGTCGGGACGAACCCGCCGTGGCAGACGGAATCGTGCGGCAGGTTGAGATGAACGGGGCTGAATTCGACGACGCGAATGCCGGCGAACTGTGCCAGCTCGTCGAGCAACGCGACCGCCGCCGGATTGCGGCCCGAGTAAGCCGTGATCAGGAGCGGCCGCTCGGCCGCCAGCAGCCTGGTGGCGATGGCATCGAGCGACTGACCATCGACAGCGCCGACCGGTGCCGCGCGAAAACGCTCCTCGGGATAGGAGCGGATCTGGCCCTCCGACCATAGCTCGGTCAGCGTCTCGCGCGGGAAGGTCATGTAGACCGGTCCCTTGGGATCGCTCATCATCACGGTGTGGGCGCGGCGCAGCGCCTCTTTCGCGACCACGCCCGAGGGCAGGTTGTATTCCCACTTGGTGTAGGGCCGCACCAGCGCGGCCTGGTCGAACGGCTCCTGGATGAAGTGCACGTAGGTATCGCGCGTCCCCAACAGCTCGCCGCGCGTGGTGTAGGGCGCGCGACCGGCCATCAGCAGAACCGGGATGCGAGCGCGGCAGATGTTGTGCAGGGCCATCGCTGAATTGGCCGTGCCCGAGTCGACATGGACCATCACGCCCTGGCCGCGGCCGGTGGCGAGGAAGTAGCCCGCCGCCATGTGCGCCGCCGTGATCTCGTGCGGGCAGATCACGGTCTTGGGCGCCTTGCGGCCATCGCGCTTGAAAGCCGCCATGGCCTCGATGATCGGCGCGTGGTCGGTGCCGAAGTTGCAGAAGATGTAGTCGCAGCCGATCTCGCTCAGGCCTTCGAGGAAATAGTGGGCGGCCGAGCGGCGGGCCTCGTTGATGCTGTCCATCGCTTCCTCACTCAAGGGTCGTACGGATGTCGAAGCACTTGATGGTCTCGCCGTCCCTCATTCGAGCTTTATGTTGGCAGCGGTCGCCACTGCCTTCCAGCGTGCGGAGTCGCCTGCGATCAGGACGCGATACTGCTCGGGCGTAGTGCTGCGGGGCTGGACGGCGATCTTTTCCAGCGCCGTGCGCACGTCGGCTTCAGCCAGGCTCTCGACGCTGGCCTTGTTCAGTCGGGCGACGATGTCCGGCGGCGTGCCAGCCGGCGCCACCAGGCCGGTCCACAGTGAAATCGCCATGTCGGACACGCCGGCTTCGGCGAGCGTCGGCACGTCGGGGAATACGCGGTCGCGCTGGTCCGCGGTGATGGCGAGCGCGCGCAGCTTGCCGGCACTGAGCAGGCCGGAGATCGGGCCGGTGTCGGCGATGGTCATCAGCACCTGGCCCGACGCGACGGCCTGCGCCGCATCGCCGCTGCCGCGATAAGGGATGTGCTGGAATTTCGATCCGGTGCGCTGGTTGAAGAGCTCCGAGGCGAGCTGGAAGGGCGTCGCGCTCGAGGCGTAGTTGGCCTTGTCGGGATGGGTGCGACCATAGTCGATCAGGTCGCGCACCGACTTGATCGGCTGGTCGGCGCCGACCACCAGCAGCAACGGGAACTCGGCGAGCAGGGAGATCGGCGCGAAGTCCTTCTCTGGAGCGTAGGGCAGCTTCGCATAGACGGCAGGGTTGATCGTCATCGGCCCGCTCGGAGCGACCAGCAGCGTGTAGCCGTCGGGCTGGGCCTTGGCGACCAGTTCGGCGGCCACGATCGACGCTGCACCGGGCTTGTTGTCGACCACGATGGGCTGACCGAACTTCTCCTGCAGCTTGGCCGCGACGATGCGCGCGATAAGGTCGTTTCCGCCGCCGGCCGAGTAGCCGACGACGAGCCGGATCGGCTTGGTCGGATAGGTTTGCGCCGTTGCCGACTTTGCAGTCAGCAGCGCTGCAGGGACGCCGAGGAACAGCCGTCGTCTCATGGCGACAACCTGCTCATGTCATCGTAGATCGTCTCTTCGCGGTTGAGCCACAGGGGCGAGTTCGCAAGATCGATGAACTTGGCCTCGTCCTCCAGCAGTAGCCGATTGGCCTCTCGCGCCTCGGGATTGCGGCTGGCGGTGCGCCAGGTCTCCTCGCTCTGCCACCACAATTCGGCCACGCCGTCATAGGGCTCCGGCGCGCGACGCGCCCGTCGCATGCCGTCGGCCAGGTCGCCCCGCAGCCGGTGAAGCTGCACGTAGCGCGTCATGCCGAGCACCGGCTGTAGCGTTCTGACCAGCGGTCCATGCTTGTTCAGCCAGTAGTCCTGGAACTCTTCCAGGCTCAGCGACGGCGATCGCCGAAGACAGAAGGTCAGTTTCAGCACGGCGTTCCCTCGATCCTTCGCCGGATCATGCCACTCCTTGCCGGGAGCACGCCACTCAATGTGGGAGCAGGCCCGAAGGACCGCGCTGGCCTCATGCTATAAGCCCGCCAATGGACTCCCTTCCCATCGACGAAGCGCTGCCGCGCCTGAAGGACGCGCTCTTGGCGCGCAACGCCGCCGTCCTTGTGGCACCTCCCGGCGCCGGCAAGACGACCCGCGTGCCGCTGGCGCTGCTCGACGCACCCTGGCTCGGCGACGGCAAGATCATCATGCAGGAGCCACGGCGGCTGGCGGCGCGCGCCGCGGCGCGGCGCATGGCGGCGACCCTGGGCCAGCCGGTCGGCGAGACTGTCGGCTATCGCGTGCGGCTCGACACCAAGGTTGGTCCGCGCACGCGCATCGAAGTGGTGACCGACGGCCTGTTCCTCAGGATGTTGCAGGACGATCCGTCGCTCGACGGTGTCGGCTGCGTGATCTTCGACGAATTGCACGAGCGCGGTCTGGAGACCGACCTCTCCTTCGCTCTGGTGCGCGAGGCGCAGACGGCGTTGCGCGACGACCTGCGCCTCGTCGCCATGTCGGCGACGCTCGATCCCGGACCGGTATCCGACCGCCTGAACGGCGCGCCGATGATCGATTCCGCCGGCCGCATGTTCCCGGTCGACACACGCTATCTCGAGCGCGAAGCGGCCGGACGCATCGAGGACAGCGTCGCCTCGACGGTACGCCGTGCGCTCGCCGAAGAAAGCGGCAGCGCGCTGGTCTTCCTGCCCGGCGTCGGCGAGATCCGCCGCGTCGAGGAGCGCCTGGACCTCGGCCGCAACGTCGATGTGGCGCCGCTCTACGGCGATCTCTCGCCAGCCGATCAGGACCGCGCCATCGCCCCGTCGCCCGCCGGCCGCCGCAAGGTCGTGCTGGCGACGTCGATCGCCGAAACGAGCCTCACCATCGAGGGCGTGCGTCTCGTCATCGATTCCGGCCTGATGCGCGTGCCGCGCTTCTCGCCGCGCTCGGGCATGACGCGACTGGATACCGTGCGCGTGAGCCAGGCGTCGGCCGACCAGCGCCGCGGCCGAGCCGGCCGCCTCGAGCCTGGCGTGTGCTACCGCCTGTGGCCCGAAGAGCAGCAGCGCGGCCTTTTGCCTTACACACCGCCCGAGATCCTCGAGGCCGATCTGGCGCCGCTCGCCCTGGAGCTCGCGCTGTGGGGCGCCAGCGACACCACCCTGCCCTGGCTGACGCCACCGCCGGCCGCGTCGCTCGCCACGGCGCGCGCCCTGCTCGTCGATCTCGGAGCGCTCGATCGAGCGGGCGCGATCACGGCGCACGGCCGGGCGATGGCGCGGCTCGGCCAGCATCCGCGTCTGGCCCATCTCGTGCTGAAGGGCCGCGAGCTTGGACAAGGCAGGATCGCCGCCCTGCTGGCCGCGATCCTGAGCGAGCGCGATTTCCTGCGCCTGCCGCCGGGCCAGCGCGACGTCGATCTACGGCATCGCATCGACATCGCGTTGAGCGGCAAGCGCGACGGCAACTTGCGCCTGATCCAGGAACAGGCGCGCCGCCTGATGCCCCGCGGCGGCACCGGCGGCACGCCCGACGTGTCGATGACGGGCGCATTGCTGGCGCTCGCCTATCCCGACCGCATCGGCCGGCGGCGCCCTGGAACCAATCGCTATCTACTTTCGGGCGGGCGCGGCGCGGCTCTGCCCGACGGCGATCCGATGGCCAACGTGGAGTTTCTTGTCGTCGCCGATCTCGACGGCGCAGCCCAGGACTCGCGCATCTTCCTCGCCGCGCCCATCTCCCTCGACGAGATCGAAGAACTGTTCGCCGAACGGATCGTCGACGAGGACGCGCTGCAGTGGAGCGAGCGCGAGGGAGCGGTGCTGGCGCGCCGCCGGCGGCGGCTGGGCGCGTTGCTGCTCGAGGACAAGCCGCTTGCGAACCCCGACGCCGACAAGCTCAAGGCGGCGATGGTCGCAGGCATCCGCCAGCTCGGCCTCGGCGCACTGCCGTGGTCGGACGACCTCGCCCGGTGGCGAGAGCGCATCGCCTTCCTGCGAGCGCAGGACAATGGCTGGCCCGACCTGTCGGACAAGGCGTTGCTCGGCTCGCTCGAAACCTGGCTGGCACCGTCCCTCGACGGCGTGTCGCGGCGCAGCCATCTCGCGCGGGTCGATCTTGCAGCAGCGCTGAAAGCGCTGGTGCCGTGGGACAAGCAGCGCGAGCTCGACCGTCTGGCGCCGACCCACGTCGAAGCGCCGAGCGGTTCGCGTGTACCGATCGACTACGGCAATCCGGCGGAGCCAACGCTGTCGGTGCGCCTGCAGGAGATGTTCGGACTTCTGGACACGCCACGCGTCGGCGGCGGCAAGGTGCCGTTGACCATCCATCTGTTGTCGCCGGCGCGCCGTCCGGTCCAGGTGACGCGCGACCTCGCGAGCTTCTGGGCCAACGGCTACAAGGCGGTGAAGGCCGAGTTGAAAGGCCGCTACCCGCGCCATTACTGGCCCGACGATCCGCTGATTGCCGAACCCACGGCGCGGGTCCGGCCGCGGCCGCGTTAGCCCTTCCGATGCACGGCGAGCCACACCGTCGGTGGCTCGGCCTGCGTGGACTCGACGCGATGGCGGACGTGTGAGGGGATTTCGATCCAATCACCGGGCTTCATGTCGATCGTGACGTTGCCTTCTGCGAAGCGCAGGCGAGCGCCGCCGCTCAGCAGGACGACGAATTCGTCATCGGCCTGTTCATACCAGAAGCCGGGCGGACTGGCCTGCCCGGTCGAGACGATGCGCTCGATGCGCACGCCCGCCCTGTCGACGAGAAGGTCGGTCTGCTCTTCAGACTGACGTGCGGGCTGCGCCGCGAACAGATTGCCGCGGCGCAGACGTAGCCTCAGTTCTTGAAGCCTGCTGGTGCTTCGCAGGGCTTGGTGCCCAACTCACCCGGCACCGAGACTTCGAGGATCTCCATCTCGTCGGAGGTGCGGGTCTCGTTGTGAGGCAGGTAGCCCGGGATGAAGAGCGAATCGCCCTGCTCGACCTTGATCGTCTTGCCGTCCTCGAATTGCAGTTCGACCCAGCCCTTGAGGATGTAGATGAACTGGCCGTCGCACTCGTGATAGTGCCAGCCGGTCGGACGGCTGAGGCCCTGGGTCGCCGTCATCACCTGGGCGCGCATGTTGCCGGCGCTTGCTTCGGCGACGCCGAGGTCACGGTAGGTGAAGAACTCGCGCCGGCCCTTGACCAGCACGGGCTCGGCGTTGCGGCCGTGCGCGACCTTCTGCGCAGGCGCCTTGGCGGATTTCTTGGCGGCAGCGGATGGCATTGCTTTCTCCCTGGCGATGGCGAGGTACCGACAGTGTGCGGCGCGTATCCCCCTTCGGCAATACCGCTCTATCGCATTTCGGCTCCGACAGGAGTGGATAGCCATGGCCGTTCACGGATGCCCACAAAGGCCAGTGATTGCCGGGTCGATCGTCCGCTTGCGTACACGGCTCGCCGCCCTCGGCCAGTGCGAACCGGTACCCAACCTGTATAATCGGGACACACGATGGCCCTGGACGACACTCGTCTCCGCAACCTGAAAGCCCGGCCCGGAAAGTCAGTGCGCCTGATCGTGCAGTAGTTCGAACATGCTTTCCTGCCTTTTGAGATGGGTGGATTTGGGCAAATGGACGACGAAACGAAGAATGCTTTCGTTCGGATGGAGCACTCGATACGGCGCAATGGTGGCTATCTGGCGCGGCGGGAGATCGAGAGTTTGCTGGAGCGTTACAGGATGGACCAGAAGCGCCTCGAACCATTCGGATTCAAGGTCTATAGCCAGAATGACGAGGATGGGATCATCGAAGAGATCTTCCGCCGCCTCGACGTCAAGACCGGGACCTTCTGCGAGATCGGTGTCGAGAACGGACTGGAGTGCAACACCCTGTACCTGATTCACAAAGGGTGGACAGGTGCGTGGATCGAAGCGGATTCGCGGCAGGCAGAGGCGATCAGAAGCAAGTTTGATACTTTGCTCAGCACGCGCCGACTGCAGGTGGCTATCGCGGCTGCCACTGCGGAGAACGTAAATCAGACCCTCGAGCAGTTCGGTCTTGGAGACATCGACTTCCTCTCAATCGATATCGACGGCAATGACATCCACCTCTTTCGCGCCCTGCGATCGGCACCAAAGGTGATCTGCATTGAGTACAACGCCAAATTCCCGGCGAACATCAAGAAGGTGCAGGTTTACGACCCGCAACGAGCCTGGACGGGTACGGACTACATGGGATCGAGCCTGGCGTCTTTGAACGAGGTTGCGGAGCAAAAGGGCTATCGGCTGGTGGCAACCAACATCACTGGAGCGAACGCATTTTTCGTGAGGAATGATTTGGCCCAAGCGCTGTTCACGGAGAGCACCTCGCTCGAGTATCTCTACAACCCGCCTCGCTACTGGCTCTTGTTGGATCACTTCCTGAATATTGGCCATCGAGCGGACTTCGGCCCATACGAAGACCTGATAACTTGAGGAGAGATCGCCTGACGAGGCGCGTGCCTTGGACCTGCTGTGTACGACGAGTGGGATCGCGTTGGCGGCATCCACGAACTGACCGCATCGCCAGCAGCTCCAAACACTTGATCTCCACGGAAACTGCGTATTATACTCTCGGCACTACGCTCGCTGCGCGTGTGGATCGGCGACCGACTAGGAGTCGATCATGCACGCGGATGAAGCATTGCCCTTGCTGGGCGTCATTTTGATCCTGCTGGGCGTTGCGGTCGTAGCTGTTTACATCGTGTAACGGACTGCGAACTCCAAGGGTAGGCGCTGTCGCGCGTCCGCGCGCGGGCCTGCTCAGTGGGGTCGGAAGACCATCCCCCAAGGAACCTGCACGAAATTTGACGCGCCGGCTGTCAGCTGCCTCGATGGGCACGCTCTACATTGGAGGTGAGACCCAGGAACTTTTTTGACTGCCGAGAGCAACTGCCGGTCATCGGGCTGGTTGTACCGCTGCAACCAGGGCAGTGCAGACACCTCGAACGTGCTTGACCAGAAGCCTATAGGGGCGGAACGCCGCCTGAAAACACCGCTTATCGTCCTGATGGCCCTGCTCGCGTTTCCCTTTTCGGCGTGCTCGCCAGCGCGGCGGCAATCGATGGCGCATCTCCCGGTGTCGGTCGAGTTGGCGGCTCCCTGCCCAGGCGAAGGCGGCATGCCGAGATTCATCGACCAGGAAGCCGTCCTCATGACAAGCCAGCTTCGAGCCACCGGCACCCAATGCAGGAAATAGACGGCAGGGCGACTCTCATAGGTCGATGTGGATGACGTGCGACGGCGCCCGAGGCACCCCTGGGGGCGGGAGTTTCTTCACGGCAGCGGGAACAATGTGGTACGGCCCTTGTCGCCGTCCATTGCGCTGAAAGTCCGACCCATGTCCCTTGCCCTGCCGTTCCAGACCGCCAAGCAGCTCGCTGCCGCGGTCCGGAAGAAGAAGATCGGCTGCCTTGAGCTGCTCGACCTCTATCTCAGGCGGGTCGAGGCCTATAACCCCGAGCTCAACGCCATCGTCGCAACCGACATCGAGGGAGCACGCAAGCAAGCCAAGGCGGCCGACAAGGCCCTGAAGGCCGGAAGGAAGCTCGGGCCCCTGCACGGCGTACCGATGACCATCAAGGAATCCTACGACGTCGCCGGCTTGCCGACGACCTGGGGTCATCCCGCCTTCAAGGAAACTATCGTCAAGCAGAACGCCGTAGTGGTGCAGCGCATGATCGATGCCGGCGTCACGCTGTTCGGCAAGACAAACGTGCCGCTGAACCTCGCCGACTGGCAGAGCTACAACGAGGTCTACGGCTCGACCAACAATCCGTGGGACCTGTCGCGCACGCCGGGTGGCTCCTCCGGCGGTTCCGGCGCGGCGCTGGCTGCCGGATTGACCGGTATCGAAGCTGGCAGCGACATCGGCGGCTCGATCCGCAATCCCGCATCGTATAACGGCGTCTGGGGCCACAAGCCGACCTGGGGAGTGGTCTCGCCGCGTGGCCATGCGCTGAACGGCCGGGTGGCGCAGGCCGACATCAGCGTATGCGGGCCACTGGCGCGCGGGGCGGAAGATCTCGAGATCGCCATGGACATTATGGCCGGACCCGACTCGATCGACGGCCGCGGCTGGACGCTCACCCTGCCACGGTCGAAGAAGAAGAAGCTGCGCGACTTCAAGGTCGCCGTGCTGCTCTCCGATCGCAATGCCGAGGTCGACCATTCGGTGCAGTCGGCGATCCAGAAGCTGGCCGACTTCCTGGGCAGGAAGAAGGTGAAGTTGAGCGACAAGGCGCGGCCGGCCATAGACACCGCGGAGCTGAACGACGTGTATGTCCGCATGCTGCGGGCGACGACTTCGGGGCGGCTGAGCGATCCTGAGTTTCAGGAGGCGCAACGCGATGTCGCCGCCCTGCCCGACGACGACCGGAGCTACTTTGCCCAGATGCAGCGCGGCAACACACTGTCGCATCGCAGTTGGACCCAGCTCAACGAGAAGCGCCATCGCATGCGGCTCGCCTGGGACGCCTTCTTCAGCGACTACGACCTGATGATCGCCCCGGTGGCGCAGACGGCGGCTTTCCCGCACGACCAGAAGACCATCCGCCACGAGCGCACGATCGTGGTCAACAACAAGAAGCTGCCGGTCGTCGACCAGATCTTCTGGGCGGGCTACGCCAGCATCACGCTTCTGCCGGCAACGGCGGCACCCGTCGGCGAGACCAGGGAAGGTTTGCCGATCGGCGTCCAGATCATCGGGCCTCAGTACGCCGACTTCTCGACCATCGCCTTCGCCAAGCTGCTGGAGAAGGAATATCGCGGCTTCGAGCCGCCGCCGGCCTACAGCTGAGGACCAGGAGACAGAATGTGAGCGACATCGACCTCAAGAAGCACATCCGCTCGATTCCGGATTTTCCCAAGCCGGGCATCCTGTTCTACGACATCTCGACACTGCTGGCGCATCCCAAGGCCTGGCACGCGACCATCGAGCGGCTGGCCGACCGGCTGCGGCCCTACAAGTGCGACGTGCTGGCGGGCATCGAATCGCGCGGCTTCCTGCTGGCCGCGCCGCTCGCCATTGCCTTGGGAACGGGCTTCGTGATGCTGCGCAAGCAGGGCAAGCTGCCGGGCACCACGGTGCGCCACACCTACGCACTCGAATACGGCACCGATACGATCGAGATCCAGCAGGACGCCATCGGCAAGGGCACGCGGGTGGCGCTGGTCGACGATCTCCTGGCGACCGGTGGCACCATGGCCGCTGCGGTGACCCTCCTGGAAAATGTCGGCGGCGTCGTGCCGGCTGCTGCCTGCATCATCGAGCTGACTTTCCTCGAGGGCCGCAAGAAGCTGAAGGTCCCGGTCGAGACCCTGCTGCAATACGACACGTGACGGGAGCGAGTTTCTTCACGTGCGCCACCGCGATCACGTCTTGCCGCACTGCAGCACACAGGAAGCTGCAATCAGCGAAATCGTCGCCCGGGTGGCGAGGCGGCCCAGTGTCTAACTTGAAGAACGCCCTCTCTCCGCCATGCTACCATGACGGCGGGAGGTTCTTAGATGGTTTCGGTACCCGAGTGCTTTTCCGAGAGCTACGCCGAGGCGCGACCCAAGTACTGCAGCGCCGCGGCCGCCTGCGGCGGCGAGATCCGATCGTGGCTCAATCCCAACGGGCGCGGACCGACCGGCGAGGCGCTCTATCTCGACACGGCCCGGTTCGGCCCGCGCGACGCGCCCAACATGCTGGTGCTGATAGCCGGCACGCATGGCGTCGAAGGCCATTGCGGCTCGGGCGCACAGATTGCCTGGCTGCGCAACGGCGGACCCGAGAAGCTGCCCAGGGACACCGGCGCAATCCTCATCCATGCCATCAACCCGCACGGCTTCGCCTGGACGCGGCGAGTGACCGAGGACAACGTCGACCTCAACCGCAACTTCGTCGACCACGACAAGGCCTATCCGAGGAACGAGGGCTATGTCGCGTTGGCCGATGCCGTCCTGCCGACCGAGTGGAACGACACGACGCTGGCCGAGACTGATCGCGTATTCGCCGCCTACGCCCAGAAGCACGGCGCCTTCGGTCTGCAGGGGGCGATCACCGGCGGGCAGTACACCCATGCCGACGGCATCTTCTTCGGCGGCAACAGGCCGACCTGGAGCAACCGCACCGTGCGCGCCATTGCCCGCGCCGAGCTCTCGCAGGCGCGGCAGGTTGCCGTGATCGACTTCCATACCGGCCTCGGTCCATTCGGCCATGGTGAACTGATCTGTGCCGTTCCGCCGACATCGAAGTCCTTCCCTCGCGCCAAGGCGTGGTACGGCGACGAAATGACGTCGCCCGAAGGCGGCACGTCGACCTCAGCGATCGTGGTCGGCATCATGACCGACGCCTTCCCGCAGGAACTGCCCGATGCCCAGGTGACGCCGATTGCCATCGAGTACGGCACCTATGCCGTGCCCGAGGTGCTGCGCGCCGTGCGTGCCGACAACTGGTTGCACCAACGCGGCGACCTCGCCTCGGCGCTGGGCCGCGAATTGAAGGCCGACATGAAGGAACGCTTCTTCCCGTCCGGCGACAAATGGCGCGAGATGGTGTGGGCCCGCGCCGACCAGACGATAGGCTGGGCGCTCAAGGGAATGCGGGGCGAATGACGAGGCCGACGTGAGGATGGGATGAGCATCGTCACGCCTGGCGACAACCCGGCAAGGCAACGCCTTCGCAAGGCCCTGCAGCGCGCGCCATTGTTCGCCGATCTCGAGGCGCACAGCATGGCCGCGGTCGAGCGCGAGCTGACCCTGCTGGTGCTGCCGGGCGGCGCGCCGCTGTTCCGCCAGGGCGAGCCGGCCGACGCCGTATACGTCGTGGCAAGCGGCTGCCTTGGTGTGTTCCGTCACGAGGACGAGGGCAGCGCCGAAGAGCCGCTGCTGATGGCCGAGATCCCGCCCGGCAACATCGTCGGCGAGATGTCGCTGCTGTCGCACAGCCTGCGCACGCGCAGCGTCGCTGCATTGCGCGACAGCGAGGTCTGGCGCCTGGCGCGCAGCAGCTTCGACCAGCTGACCTCCCGCCATCCGGAAGTGCTGCCGACCTTGATGCGCAGCGTCGCGGTGCGCAACGCCATGGGGCCGACCAAGCGTCGTCGCCAGCCGCGCACCTTCGCCATCCTGCCGACCGGCGTCTCGACGCCGGCGGCACGGTTTTCCGTCATGCTGGCGGCGGCGCTGGGCCGGATCGGCAGCCAGGTCCAGATGCTCGGCTCCGAATCGATGGACCGCGACCCCGAGTGGTTCGCGCGCTGCGAGACCGAGTCGGCCTTCGTGCTCTATCGGGCCGATCCCACTGCAACCGAATGGACCGAGCTCTGCCTGCGCCAGGCCGATTGCCTGGTCGTGGTGCGCGCAGCCGACGACGACCTGCCGACACGCCTGCCCTTCGAGATCGAGACGGTGCAGTCCGGCGCCGTCTTCCATCGGCGCCGCGAACTCGTGCTGCTGCATGAGGGTCATGATCCCAAACCCGGCACGACGGCGCCGATGCTGGCCGGCGGCCTCTACGGCCAGCATCACCATGTGCGGCTCGACATCCCCGCCGACGTCGATCGGCTGGCGCGCCTGCTGACCGGCCACGCGGTCGGTATCGTCATGGCGGGCGGCGGGGCGCGCGCCTTCACTCATATCGGCGTCGTCAAGGCGCTGCACGCCGCGGGCGTGCCGATCGACCAGGTCGGCGGTACCAGCATGGGCGCCATCGTGGCGGCGAGCGTGGCCTCGCGCTGGAACGAGGAGGAGATCGCCAACCACTTCCGCTCGGCATTCGTCGATTCCAATCCGCTGAGCGACTACACGCTGCCGTTGATCTCGCTCTATGCCGGACGGCGCGTGACACGACTGCTACGAATGTCGTTCGGCGAGAAGGAGATAGAAGACCTGATCCTGCCGTTCTACTGCGTCACGGCGAACCTCACGACCTCGAACGCCGACATTCACACGGTCGGCAAGCTGTGGCGCTGGCTGCGCGCCTCGGTGTCGATCCCGGGCGTCATTCCGCCGTTCAACGAGGCGGGCGAGGTCCATGTCGACGGCGGCGTCATCGACAACTTCCCGGTGCGTGCGATGCGACGCACCGGACGCGGCTTCACCATCGGAGTCGACATCGACACCGGCGGCGCCCTGGCCGCGGGCGCCGGCGTCATGGAACCATGGTCGGCCTGGCAGTTCTTCCGCCGCCTGATCTGGAAGCGCAAGGAGACGCTGCCGATCCCCTCGATCGTCGCCATCCTGTTGCGCTCCGCCCTGGTCGCGAGCGCCGCCCGCGCCGTCGAGGACCGTCAGGCGGCCGACCTCCTGATCGTTCCGCCGATGACCCACATCGACCTGCTCGACTGGACGAGCTTCGATGCCGCCATCGAGGTCGGCTATCGCACCACAATGGAGGCGCTCGACAAGGCCAAGACCACCCCGACGGGAGCACGCCTCTTCCTCGCGTAGCGTTCCGAGTCTCCCGAAGATGGCTTGACTTCTCCGTCGAACGCCCATCTTATTTCACCAAATGGTTAATAAAGATCTCGATCGGCTGGGCACCACGTTGCATGCGCTGAGCGACCCGACGCGACGCGCCATCCTGGCGCGCCTGGCACTCGGCGAAAGCGCGGTCGGCGAGCTCGCCGAGCCGTTCGCCATGACCCTTCCCGCGATCTCCAAGCATCTGAAGGTGCTGGAGCGGGCCGGCCTGATCGAGCGCGGCCGCGAGGCCCAGCGTCGGCCGTGCCGGCTCGTGGCCGAGCCGCTGCGCGAGGTGCTGGAATGGGTCTCGGACTACCGCCAGTTTTGGGATCGGCGGCTTGATCGGCTCGAGGCATATCTGGACAAGGGCCAGGAGAAAGGAAGGAAGCGTGCACGCAAACGCAAATGACGCGCTGTGGGCGGTTCGCGACTTCACGCTGAGGCGCCATTTCAACGCCCCACGGACGGTGGTCTTCCGCGCCTTCGTCGAGCCCGAGCACATGCAGCATTGGTGGGCACCGCGCGGCTTCACCATGCTCTCGTGTACGCTCGACCTGCGTGAAGGCGGCGCCTGGCGCATGCGCATCAAGTCGGATGAGACCGGCGCGGTCCAGACCGAGGTCGGGGTCTATCGCGAGATCAGCGAGCCCGAGCGGCTCTCCTTCACTCACGCCTGGGTGCGCGGCAACGGCACGCTGACACCGACGACGCTGGTCACCGTGCGCTTCAGCGAGTGGCAGGGCGGGACCGAAGTGAGCTTCCACCAGGAGGATTTCGCCACCACGGCAGCCTGCCAGTCGCATGCCGAGGGCTGGTCGACCTCGCTCGGCAAGCTCACTGCCTATTTCGGAAAAGGAAAGCCATGACCCAGTCGTCGCATCTCGCCACGCTGAGCGACCTCAACCACAACTACGTGCGCTCGGTCGACCAGGCCGACGTCAAATGGTTCGACCAGCACCTCGCCCAGGACTTCATGAACATCAATCCCGACGGCACGCGCCTCGACCGCGCTGGCTTCCTGGCGCAGATCGGCCGCGGCTCGGTGGTGAAGGACATCCGCGAGCACGACGTGAAGATCCGCCTGCTGGGCGAATACGCCGTCATTCATGCCCGCACCTCTTATACGAAGCCCGACGGCACCCAGGGTGCGGGCTGGTACACCGACGACTGGCAGCTCCAGCCGGAGGGCTGGCGCTGCGTCTCCGCACACGTCAGCCGCTCGTAAACCAGACCGGTGTCCAGCAGCGCCGCCGGCTGGCGGGTCGTCTTCGCCTGCTTCCTGTCGGCCGTTTTTGCCTGGGGCTTCGGCTTCTATGCGCACGGCATCTATCTGGTCGAGCTGCAGAAGGCGCGCGGCTGGTCGACGGGCTTGATCTCCTCGATCGTCACCGGTCACTACGTGCTGGGCGCCCTCCTGTTGCCCCGCATCGCCTGGGCGATCGGCCGCTTCGGCCCGAGCGTGGTCTTCCTCTCGGGCCTGGCGATCACGGCCGCCGCCCTGCTCGCCCTGCCGTCGGTCACCGCACCATGGCAGCTCGCGCTCCTCTATGCGCTGATGGCGCCGGGCTGGAACGCCACCAGCTTGGCGCCGATTGCGGCCACCGTCGGCCAGTGGTTCGACAGCAAGCGCGGGCTTGCCCTCAATCTCGCCCTGAGCGGCGCCACGGTCGCGGGTCTGGTCGTGGCGCCTGCCCTGCTCGGCCTCATTCCCGCATTGGGCTTTGCCAACGCCGAGCGATTGCTGGTGGTGATCGGCATCGCCATCGCCGGCACAGCGGTGGCGCTGTTCGTGCGCCGTGGCCCGCTGTCGCCCAAGCCTGCGGCGGCACCCCGCAGCACGCTGGCGCCGCTCAAGCACTGGCATTTCTGGAGCATATCAGCTCCCTTCGCCTTCGTGCTGACCAGCCAGGTCGGCTTTCTCACACATCTCGTGCCCCTGATCGCGGGCCGCAGTGGCGTCGATCCCGGGCTCGCCGTAGGCATCAACGCCTTGATGGCGCTGGTCGGCCGCGTCGTGCTGGGCTTCGTCATCGATCGGCTCGAGCCCAGGCGCGCGTCGGCGCTCTCTTTTCTGGTCCAGGTCGCAGCCATCGCAGTTCTGGCGGGCGCCGAGCAACCGGTGGTGATCTACGCTGCTTGTGCCGTTTACGGCTTCTCTGTCGGCAACAACATCACACTATCGCCGCTGATCATCCAGCGCGAGTTTGCCGCTGCCGACTTCCCTGCCATCGTCGCCCTGTCGACGGCGGTGGTGCAGGTCGTCTACGCCTTCGGGCCCGGCCTGCTCGGCATTCTTCGCGATGGTTTCGGCGGCTATGGCGTGCCGCTGGCAGTGTGCCTGGCGCTGAACGTCGCCGCCTCGGCCGTGGTCCTCATGCGGCCGCGCCTTTTCAGCCCAGGAACTTGAGCTTGTTTATGACCTTGTCGATCACCTTGCGGGGGCCGTGCACGCCGATGCCGACGAAATCGAGCGCCTCGGCGTCGGCGGCCGCGACGGCGGCACGGTTGTCGGCGTCGTTGGTGGTCTTGAACATCGCATCGATGTAGATCGCCGGGCGGAGCGCCCGCGACAGCGCGCGTTGATGGGTGCGGCGCAGTTCGTCGAGCGAGGCGCCGTAGACGAACACCGGCTCGCGCACCAGCGCGCTGTAGAACCGGCCGGCGCCGTCGACGTAGGGTTCGCCCGCGATCTCGGGATTTCCGGCCATCAGCCCTCCGGTCAGGAAGGCCGCGACATTGGCGACCTGCCAGGCCGCAAGGTCGGTGCGCAGGATCAACGCGGTCTTGGTGTCGTAGATCATGCACCCCATATCGGGCATGCTGACCGGGGACGTCTTGAACGTTTGTGCATGGTGAACGACCTCATCCGCTTCGACGAACCGCGCTCGGGCGTTCAGCGCCTGGCGGCGCGTTTCGGCGGCCATGCCTACGACACGCATCGCCACGAGACATATGGCGTCGGCCTCACCCTCTGGGGCGCGCAGTCCTTCCACTATCGCGGCGCGCTCCGGACCAGCCGCGGCGGCCAGGTCATGGTGCTGCATCCCGACGAGGCGCACGACGGCCACGCCGCCCCCGACGATGGAGGGGTCGAGGCCGGCTTCGCCTACCGTATGCTCTATGTCGACCCGGCCGCGGTATCGGCGGCGGTCGGCGGCAATCCGCCCTTCGTGCCCGAGGTCGTGGCCGACGATGCGGTGCTGGCCGAAGTCCTGCGCGAAGCCTTCGCCGATTTCCCGCGATGCCTGGAGCCGCTGGCAGTCGACGCCGTGGTCGAGCGCCTGGCCGGTCGGCTGGCGGCACGCAGCGACGCTCGACCGCGCGCCCGCAGCGCTGCCGTCGCCCATCGCGCCGTGGCCCGGGCTCGCGACTTTCTGGCGGCTGAGGCGCACCGCACCGTCGCCTCCGAGGAACTCGAGACCGTGACCGGCCTCGACCGCTTCGCGCTGTCCCGCCACTTCCGTGCCGCCACGGGCACCTCGCCGCACCGCTACCAGGTCGGCCGCCGCCTCGCCCGGGCACAGAAGATGATCGCCGATGGTGTTGCCCTGTCGGATGCCGCTGCCGCCACCGGCTTTGCCGACCAGAGCCACCTTACCCGGCATTTCTCGGCCCGGTTCGGCCTGACGCCGGGCCGCTGGGCGATGCTGGCGAGACAACGTTAGGGAACCTCGCGCGGCCCCATTCGTTACGGTTCTCATGAACCGGAGGTTGCCGTGACCAGTCCACGTTCGACGGCCAGCATTGCCGGTCATCCAACCTGGTCTACCTCCATCACGTCGGCATCTCCGACGAGCACGAGGAGGCTCCTTTGTACCGCGAACCCCGCTGCACCACCTGAGCACGATCGCTGACTACGGCCTGATCGGCGACTGCCGGACGGCGGCCCTCGTCTCGCGCACAGGGTCGATCGACTGGCTGTGCCTGCCCGACTTCTCGAGCCCCTCGATCTTCGCGGGCGTGCTCGATGCGGCGTGCGGCGGCAGCTGCTCGGTGAGGCCGCGCGACCCTTTCTTCACCAGCGAGCGACGCTATGTCGAGCGTACGGCCGTGCTCGAGACCGACTTCACCACCGACAGTGGCAGTGCCCGCCTGCTCGACCTCATGCCGATCGACGATGGCGCCCGGTCGCTGCGGCCGATGCGCGAAGTGCTGCGCGCAATCGAAGGCATGGCCGGCACGGTCGAAATAGCAGTTAGAGTCGACGTTCGCCCCGACTATGCCCGCCGCCAGCTGCGGCCGCGACGGCGCGGACCTCTCGGCTGGACCTACCTGTGGGGCAATGAAGTGCTGGCCGTACACACCGACATCGCGCTCGAGCCCGAGGGCGACACGCTGGTAGGCACGGCCGTCCTCGGACCGGGTGACCGTCGCTATCTCAGCCTCGCCTATACCAAGGGCGACCCGGCAGTCCTGCCGCCGCTCGGCGCAAACGCCGAGGCGCGTATCGCCGATACGATCGACTGGTGGCGCGACTGGACAGGCCGCTGCCGATACAGCGGACCCTATCGCGACGAATTGGTGCGCAGTGCCGTTACACTGAAGCTGCTGACCTACGCGTTGTCGGGCGCAATCGTCGCCGCGCCGACGACGTCACTGCCCGAGGCGATCGGCAAAGGCCGCAACTGGGACTACCGCTACTGTTGGCTGCGCGACGCCGGCCTCACCACCGAGGCGTTGCTGGCGACGGGCTATCGCGAGGAGGCGCTGTCGTTCCTGAGGTGGATGCTGCATGCCACGCGGCTCAGCTGGCCCGAGTTGCAGGTCATGTACGACATCTTTGGCCGCACGCAGCTCGATGAGAAGGAGTTGGCGCACCTCGCTGGCTATGCCGGGTCGCGTCCGGTGCGCATCGGCAACGCTGCCTACCGTCAGCGCCAGCTCGACATCTATGGCGAGGTCGTGACCGCCGCGCGCGCCGCCCTGGCGGGCAACGGCCGGCTCGACCGCGAATCGGCGCGCATGCTGACGGGATTGGGCGACGTGGTCTGCCGTCAGTGGCACGATTCCGATTCCAGCATCTGGGAAGTGCGCGGCCCGCTGCGCCACTACACCTTCTCCAAAGTCATGTGCTGGGCCGCACTCGATGGGCTGCTGAAGCTTCATGACGACGGCACGCTCCTCCTGTCGCCGGCAAAGATCGAATCGTTCGGCCGCGAGCGTGCGGCGCTCGAGCAGGTGATCGAGCGGCGCGGCTTCAACGAGGGGCTGGGCAGCTACACCAGCGTGCTGGACGGCGACAAGGTCGATGCCTCGCTGCTGCTGATGGCCTGCATCGGCTACAAGGACGCAGGCGATCCCCGCATGCGCTCGACCTACGACCTCATCCACAGGCGGCTCGGCCGCAACGGCCTGCTCAATCGCTACGAACGTTTCGACGGCATCGCCGGCGTCGAGGGCGCGTTCGGCATCTGCGGCTTCTGGGCCATCGACAATCTTGCCAAGCGCGGCGATCTCGACGCGGCCGAGCAACGCTTCCAGCACATGCTGTCCTTCGCCAACGATCTCGGCCTCTATGCCGAGGAAATCGACATCGCATCGGGTGCAGCGCTCGGCAATTTCCCGCAGGCCTTCACCCATGTCGGCCTGATCAACGCCGCCGTCGCCATCGAACGAGCGCGCGCATGAACCTCGCCTACGCCGTGCTGTGGGGCCTTCTGGCCACCGTTGCCATGACGACGGTGCTGCGCGCCAGCCAGGGCTTCGGCTGGTCGCGGCTCAGCCTGCCGCTGCTGGTCGGCACCTTCCTGACCGGCGAGCGCGATCGCGCGGTGGCATGGGGCTATTCGCTCTATGTCATCGCCGGCTGGCTGTTCGCCTTCCTCTACTTCCTGCTGTTCGACAGCGTCGGCATCCATACCTGGTGGTTCGGCGCCCTGGCCGGGCTGGTGCACGGCGTCTTCCTGCTGGTCTCCGTCCTGCCGCTGCTGCCGTTCGTCCACCCGCGCATGGCTTCCGAGTATCACGGCGTCACGGCCGAACGGCAGCTCGAGCCACCGGGTTTCCTGGCCGTGAACTACGGCTACGGAACGCCGCTCACGACGCTTGCGGCGCAGACCATCTACGGCGCGGTGCTCGGGACATTCGTGCAGCTCGCGGGCTAGACGGCGTCGAGCGGAAAGCATCCGTCGTCACCGAGCTTCGTCGCCGAGAACCAGCCACGGCGCGTGCCGGCGAGCGTCGTTCCCATCATCGCGCGCAGGGCCGGGACGTGGCAGGCCGGCCCCATGACGGCGTCGCGCAACCAGCCGAGCGGTGCCAGCCGCGACTGGAAGAACGGCGTCAGGAGATGGCTGGCGTTGCGGTAGTAGCGCACGGGCGGCACGCGGCGCCGCTCGAAGTGCAGGAACGCCGAGAGAAGATCAGGCGCCGCGGCCAAGGTCTGGGCCAGCACCCAGGCGTCCATCAGGCCGAGATTTGCGCCCTGGCCGAGCTGCGGGCTGGTGCCGTGGGCAGCGTCGCCGATGAACAGCACGGGGCCTGCGTTCCAGTGCGTCAGGGAGACATGGCGATAGGTCGCGCGGGCGACGTCTCCGGCATTGGCGGCGTGATCGATGATCGGCGCGGCCTCGGGCCACAGCGCCGTCGCGGTCCGGCGCCAGGCCTCGAGGTCGATCGTCCTGCTGCGGCCCAGCGCGCGCATGGGCATGCTCCAGTACATCGTCAGCTTGTCGTGGCCGGTCGGCAGCAGGCCCATCATGAGCGTGGTGCCGTGCACGCGCTGACGCAGGAGACCCGCAGCACCGATGCCCGCGAGGTCGGGCGTGGTGGTCCAGATGCATCCCCAGGGATAGATCGGCGCGCGAGCGTGCGGCAGCAGGCGCGAGCGCAATTGCGAGTGCGCACCGTCGGCCGCGATGATCAGATCGAACGGGCCATGGCGCGCGCCGCCGGCTTCGACGAGATGCGTCTTGTCCACGTCGACGATCTCCGCACCCGTAACCAGCTTTGCCGGCGACTTCGCGAGGCGGTCATGCAGCAGCTCGAACAGGGTGGCGCGAAGTATCCCGACACCGAAGGCGAGCGGATGCAGGTCGGCATAGCGCAGGTCGAGGATCGAACGTCCGCGATGGGTGCGCGCCTCCAGCCCGGCGACGCGCGCTCCGCCAGCGATCGCGGCATCGGCGAGACCCAGTTGGCGCAGTACGGCAAGACCCGTCGGCTGCAACAGCAGTCCGGCTCCTACCGGCTGCGGCTCCGCGAACCGTTCGTAGATGGTGACGCGATGACCCGTCTCGGCGAGCAACGCCGCCGCCGCCTGGCCCGCCACGCCGCAGCCGACCACGGCGATATCGAGAGGGCCGAGGAACTTCATCGGCCCAAAATAACCTAAGTCATCCGCAAGAAAGAAGCGGCACCAAGGCCGCTTCTTCCGGGAGCGCGGCTCCGATGGCTACAGGCCGCCGTTCACCACGAGGCACTGGCCCGAGACATAGTCGCTGTCGGGACTGCAGAAGAGGTAGACCGACCCGGCGGCCTCTTCCGGCAGGCCGCCGCGGCCGAGCGGGATCATCTGGTTCATGGCGGCGATACGGCCGCCCTGCACGCCGATCTTGACCTTGCGGCCCTGGACCTCGATCTCGCCGGCCTCGCCTTCGCTCAACGGCTTTGTGAGGCGCGTCTGGATGTAGCCAAAGGCCACGGCATTCACCGTGACGTCGTAGCGGCCGAATTCCTTGGCCAGCGTCTTGGTCAGGCCGACGATGCCTGCCTTGCCGGCCGAGTAGTTCGACTGGCCGGCATTGCCGTTGACGCCCGAGGTCGAGGAGATGTTGACGACCTTGCGCACGATGCGCTTGCCGGCCGAGCGTTCCTTCTCGACCTCGGCGCGGAAATGCTGCTGGAAAGCGCGCAGGATCCTGAACGGCGCGGTCAGGTGGACGTCGAGGATGGCGTACCACTGCTCGTCGCTCATCTTCTGGATGACCGAATCCCAAGTGTACCCGGCGTTGTTCACGACGACATGGCAGCCGCCGAAGGCGTCGACCGCCGTCTTGACGATGCGGTCGCCGAAGTCGGGCTTGGCGACGTCGCCGTTGCAGGCGACGGCCTTGCCGCCCATGCGCTCGATCTCGGCGATGGTCTCCTTTGCCGGCGCCTCGTCGATGTCGTTGATCACCACCTTGGCGCCGTCGCGCACCAGGCGCATCGCGATCTCCTTGCCGATACCGCGTCCCGATCCGGTGACGATCGCGACCCTGCCGTCCATCTGACCCATCTGTCTCTCCTGAAGCGCGTTTACGCCGCGGCCACGGTGGCGTGGCCCTGCAGCGTGTCCTGGCCGTTCTGGTTGGTGCACTTGACCTCGAGGTCGATCAGCTTCTCGCCGCCCTCCTCTCGCTTGCCCGTGACCTTGCCCGAGAGCGTGATGACATCGCCGGGCCAGGTGATCGAGGTGAAGCGCGTGCCGAGCCTGCGGATGCGATCGCGCGGCGCATAGCTGGTGACCAGCCTGCCCAAAAATCCCATCGACAGCATGCCGTGGGCGAACACGTCCTTGAAACCGAACTTCTTGGCGAAGTCGAGGTCGACATGGATCGGATTGTGATCGCCCGAGCCGCCGCAATAGAGAGCGAGCTGGTGGCGGCTGATCGGCGGCAGAACGATCGGCTTGATCGTGTCGCCGACCTTGACCTGGTCGAACTTGGGAGCTGCTACCATTTTCTTCTCCCTCACTACTTGGCGGCGTCTGGGTTGCGCACGACGGTGATGCCCGTGCCCTTGGCCACGAGCTTGCCCGCCTGGTTCTTGAGCGACGTCTCCGAGACGACGAACCACAGGGCCCCGCCCTTCTTGTCGTACATGTCGGTCACCTTCTGCTGGCAGGTGATCTTGTCGCCGACATGGACCGGCGCGAAATAGTCGTAGTGCTGCTCGCCGTGCAGGATCAGGCCGATATCGACGTTGAGCAGGCGCAGCAGGCCGCCCTTCTCGGGATCGTCGTTGGTGATCGCCTGGAGGAAGGTCGGCGGCACCGGCACGGCGCTGTAGCCGGCGGCCTTTGCCGCGGCCTCGTCGGCATAGATCGGGTCTTCCTCGCCGATGGCCTTGCAGAACAGCTTCACCTTGCCGGCTTCGACGGTGGTGGTGAATGCGTTGAATTCGTGACCGATCACTTTCTTGTCGAGCTGCATGTTTCCTCCCGTGCCTTGAAAGAAAAACCCTCTCTCCGACCGGCCGGCCGGAGAGAGGGTTGCTTCGTCTCGCAGTTACTCGAAGCGCCCGACGATGGCGACGCTCGACACGTTCTCGCGCGGCGCGCCGCCGAGATTGTGCGTCATGCCGATCTTCGGGTCCTTGAGCTGGCGGGCGCCGGCGCGGCCCTGGAACTGCAGATACATCTCGTACAGCATGCGCAGGCCCGACGCGCCGATCGGATGGCCGAAGCACTTCAGGCCGCCGTCGATCTGGCAGGGGATCTTGCCGTCGGCGTCGTAGAAGCCGTCGAGCACGTCCTTCCAGCCCTTGCCCGTCTCCGAGATGTGCAGGTCTTCCATGGTCACGAGCTCGGTGACCGAGAAGCAGTCGTGCACCTCGAACATCGACACTTCGGCGCGCGGATCCTTGATGCCCGCTTCCTCATAAGCCTTCTTCGAGGCGATGCGCGTGGTGTGGAAGTAGCTTCCATCCCACGAGTTGTGGCCCGACTCCGAGCCGTTCGACACCGAGAGCTGCAGCGCCTTCACCGACACGATGTTGTGCTTGCCGAGCGACTTGGCGATCTCGGGCGTCGTCACGATGGCGGCGGCAGCGCCATCCGACACGCCGCAGCAGTCGAACAGGCCGAGCGGCGAGGCGATCATCGGTGCCTTCAGGATGGTGTCCATCTCGACGGCCTTCTGCAGGTGCGCCTTGGGATTCTTGGCGCCGTTCTGGTGGCTCTTCCACGACACATGGCCGATCGCCCGCTTGAGATCGTCGCCCGACACGTTGTGGGCGGTCATGTAGGCCGTGGCGAGCTGGGCGAAGTTGCCCGGCGCCGTTCCGTTGGCATGCCACAGCGCCTGCAGCGGGCCGCCGCGGCCGCCCGGCAGACCGCCGTAGCCGGTGTCCTTCAGCTTCTCGACGCCCAGCGCCAGCGCGAAGTCGGCCGCGCCCGAAGCGACGGCATAGCAGGCGCCGCGAAAGGCTTCCGTGCCCGAGGCGCACATGTTCTCGACATGCGTCACCGGGATATTGGGGAGCCGCAGCGTCGTCGACAGCGGAATGCCGGACTTGCCGACATGCACTTCGTCGATCGCGGTAGAGAACCAGGCGGCGTTGAGCTGCTTGGCGTCGATGCCGGCGTCGGCAATGCATTCCTTGTAGGCCTCGAGCATCAGCTCCTCGGCGCCCGAGTCCCAGCGCTCGCCGAACTTGGAGCAACCCATTCCGAGAATCGCGACCTTGTCCTTGATACCCCGTGCCATGTTGGTCTCCTTCGTTGGGGTCAGACTATCACATCAACTCATGTTCTTCCGGGCCGCCGGTCTCCGGCCGGCGGTCCGGAAGACGAAGATCAAACCGGCGCCGCCTTCCAGAAGTAGCGCTTGAAGCCGCCGCGCATCGTGTCGTTGTCGCGGATGCGGAAGGTCATGCGCATCTTGACGCCGACCTTCACCTGTTCCTTGTCGCTGTCCGTGAAGTCGGCCATGAAGCGGCCGCCCTCGGGGAAGGTGATCATGCCGTAGTATGCCGGCGGATCCGGCGAATAGGTGAGCGAGTCCGCCGTGAACGACATCACGTTGGCCTCCAGCCCGGCCATGCGATAGGGCTCCTGGCTGTCGACCGCGTGGCAGTTCGGATTGACGCAGACCTGGCTGCGCGGGAACTGCACGGTGCCGCACACCTTGCACTTGCCGCCGACCAGTCCGTAAATCATGTCGCGCTTGCGCCACAACACGCTGAGCGCGGTCTTCTTGTCGAACTCGGCGCGCATGCCCTTGTCGATCGGCAGCATCTCGTTGAAGGCGAGGAACTTCATGTAGTTCGTCTCTTCCTTGCGCCGCGCCAGCCAGCCCGAGAGGCCCTTGCGCTTCGGCAGCCTGGCGTTCTCGGCGGTGACCTCGAACACCAGGACGTCGACGCCCTGGCCAAAGGCCACGACCATGATCTTGTCGCCTTCCTTGGCGCCTTCGAGCGCGTCGACCAGCATGACCAGCGCGTGCGCCGCACCGGTGTCGCCGAGCTTGGCGCCCAGCAGATCGCGCACCGAGCCTTCGGCGATGCCGCAGATCTTGGCCATCTGCTTGGGGACCGCCGGCATCAAGCTCGGCATGATGAAGTGGCTGATGTCGGCGCCCTTGAGCTTACAGGCCTCGAGCGACGCCTTGACGGCAGGCGGCACGATCTTCGAGTAGCCCTCGTCTCGGATCCAGCGCTCTTCCCAGCCGTAGTCGAAGTCGGTCTCGTCGCCGCGGAAGTGATCGACGAAGTCCATCGACACCGAGTGATGGCCGATCAGCTTCGCGATCACGTTCTCGGTGCCGCAGAGAAGCGCCGCGGCGCCGTCGCCGTAGTTCATCTCGTTCGACGAGGCGACTCGCGCCATGCGCTTGTCGGCCGCTGCCACCAGCGCCGGACCGCCGCCGTTCTTGGAAGCGTTGAGGCCTGCGATCAGCGCCGATGTGCCGGCCTTCTGCGATCCGCCGACGTCGGAGGCGAAGAGGTTCTGCTCGATCGATAGCGCTGTGCCGATGACGCCCGCATTCTGTCGATCCTTGAAGGGATGGGTGGTCGACGCGAAGTACAGGCTGCGCACGTCCTCGGGCTTGTGGCTGGTGAGGCAATCGCGGGAGGCCTCGACCGCCATGGTGATCGAATCCTCGTCCCAGTTGGCCATCGAGCGCTCGCCCTTGGCGAGGCCGCGCAGGCCCGCGGCGAACCACTTGTTGGCATCGTAGACAGCCTGACGCTGCAGGCGCAGGCGCGGGACGTAGGCACCATAGGCCACGATTCCGACCATTCGCATTCCTCCCAACTATGAACGGGCGTTTATGTTCCGCTCTTACCGCGCCCCGCCGGGACGCGCGAGGTGCATTTGATCATGGCTGCCAACAGTGTGGAATAGCGTTCCGGGTCGCGAAATCTCTTTCCGAGCAGATATTGGAGAGGGGGATTCTCAACGCCCCGCCGTCGGCGGCAATTCGCGGAACAGGTTGCGGTAGCCGGCATCCGGCGGGATGTGCAGATAGCGCTTGCCGTCGCGCGTCTCGACCCAAGGCTGGACCGTCACGATCTTGCGCGCGCCGGCCGCAGCGATTGCGCCGGCCACGGTCTTGCCTTCGACGAGAAGCTCCAGGTTCTTGAAAGTGGCATGCACCAGGGTGCGCTTGCCGGCGGCGGCTTCGTCGATTGCCGCCTGCGCACCGATCCATACCGAGTCGACAGACTCCGAGCCGTCATGCAGGGCGATCTGGTCCTCGGGCGCCTCGGCCAGGAAGAACCAGGTGTCGAAGCGCTTGGGCGCAAAGGTCGGCGTGATCCAGTGGGCGTAGGGCACCATCATGTCGGTGGCGAGCTCGAGATCCTCGGCCTCGACCAGGTCGACGATGCTGGCCTCGTCCTTGGCGAGTTTGACGCGCCAGCGATCCTCGATGCCCTTCAACTCGGCAGCCGCAATGACCGCCCGCTCGCCGCGCCTGCGGGCGAGCAGGATGCCGCACTCCTCGAAAGCCTCGCGCACGCCGGCGACCCGGAACTTCAGCTCCTCGGCCGCGATCTTGTCGGCGCCGCCGCAACGGTCGCGCAGGCGAGCATCGCCGTCGGCGTCCTCGAGCTTGCCGCCTGGAAATACCAACGCGCCGGAAAAGGAATCGATCGCCTGGTGCCGCACCACCATGAAGACTTCGAGGGTCGAGTTGGGCTCGCCCGGGACCGAAGGGCGGACCAGCATCACGGTCGTCGCCGGACGCGGAACGGGCACGGATTTCTGTTGTTCAGTCATGCACGGATTGTCCCATAGCCGTCGCGACACTGCCAACCGCCGGGTGTATCGTGCGGGACGTCCATTCCGCAGGGAGAAGGAACCGATGTCCGTGACCAGCAACACCTCCGGGCCGAACAGCCTGGGCGAAGGACTGAGGGCACTGCACGCCAAGTGGGGTTGGATCGTGGCGCTCGGCATCATCTTCATGGTCGCCGGCGTCATCGCGCTGGGCAGCGTCGTGATGGCCACCGTCTCGGCGATCTACGTCATCGGCATCATGATGATCATGGCGGGAGTGAGCGAGATCATCACCGCTTTCAACGTAAAGGACTGGGGCAAGTTCGCCTTGTGGCTGCTGCTCGGCGTGCTTTATGTCGCGGCCGGCGTGATCTGCTTCTTCCGCCCGTTCGAGGCCGCCGCTATCGTCACCCTGATGCTGGGCATCGCGCTGCTTGTCGGCGGCGTGGTGCGCGGCTTTCTCGCCTGGAGCGTTCGCGAGGCCGGCAAGCCGTGGGGCTGGGTCGCGGTCTCGGCACTGATTACCTTGCTGCTGGGCCTCATCATCATCGCCAAGTGGCCGTACTCCAGCGCCTATACGCTGGGCATCTTCCTCGGCATCGACCTGATCTTCATCGGCTCGAGCTGGCTCGGCATCGGCCTCGCCCTGAAGAAGCGCGCCGTCTGAACCGCACGCCGCGCCGCCGCCGTCATCCCGAGCGAAGCCGGTCGGGATGACGGAACATATTCGAGCATCGAGCCGCGCAGATCGCTTCGATCCGACCTATTCTCCGGCCTGCAGCTCAGCGAGAGGGGACGCTTCAAGATGGCCAACACGAACAAGGGCAAGCCGGT
>CADECW010000011.1:85687-96454 GCA_902825855.1 uncultured Rhodospirillales bacterium
AGCTCAGCGAGAGGGGACGCTTCAAGATGGCCAACACGAACAAGGGCAAGCCGGTTGCCGTGGTGATCGGCGCCACCTCGAAGTGGCAGGCGGACGGCCGCAACACCCGGCTCATCCATGGCAAGGCGGTGGACGACAGCGCGTTGCCTGTCGGCATACGCTGGGGCGTCGGCGGCGCCATCGCCCAGAAGTTCGCCGGCGAGGGCTTCTTCGTGGTGCTGACGACGCGCCAAGCACCCAATGCATCGGGCCTGATGGCAGCAATCAAGGACCAGGGCGGCGACTGCATGATCGTCGAGCTCGATCTCTCCAAGCAGGAGTCGGTCGCTGCCGCCTTCGCCACGATCCGCGGCGAAACCGACGACCCGGAGGTTGTGGTCTACAATGCGGGCTATCTCGAAGGTCGAGACCTGCCGCCGGAGAAGGAGCTGCTTGAGCACATCCCGGTCGAGATGTTCGATACCGCTCAGCATATTGCCAGCCGCGGGCCGTTCCTGGTCGCCAAGGAAGTGCTGCCCGCGATGCGCCGCCGCGGCGCGGGCTCGTTCTTCTTCTCCAACAATGCGAGCTCGCTGCGCGGGCGCAAGCGCATGACAGGCCAGTCGCTCTACTATCCTCGCGTCATGATGCGCACCCTGGCTCAGGTCCTGACCGAGGAATATTCCGAACACGGCGTGCATGTCGCCAACGTGGTGATCGACGGCACCATCGACTCGCCCGGCACCCACCTGCTGCCCCGCATCAAGCAGAACCCGGACCTTGTGATGAACCCGGTGAAGATCGCCGAGGCGTTCTATTACCTGCACACGCAGGACCGCTCGTGCTGGACGCACGAGTTGCAGCTGACACCGTTTTCGACCAAGCCGAGCTATTAGATCCGGCCAACGAAACCGACAAGGCCGTCCTGCGTTGTCACAGACGCACCTCGCTTTCGGGAAGGCGACGCATGCCTGATACAGGCCCTCTGAAAGTCCTCGTGGTCGAGGACGAATCGCTGGTGGCGCTCGACATCGAGACCATGCTGGAAGAGATGGGCTGCACTGTGGTGGCGAGCGTGCCGCGTCTGGTGAAGGCGCTCGACCTCGTCTCGCGCCTCGACTTCGACCTTGCCGTGCTTGACATCAATCTCGCGGGTGAAGTCGTCTATCCCCTCGCCTTCCGCCTTGCCGAGCGGGGCATCCCGTTTCTCTTCAGCACGGGCTACAGCACGGCGGACCTGCCGCCGGAGCTGCGCGATCGTCCCATCCTGCGCAAGCCTGTCATGCTCGCCAGCCTGAAGCGCGCGGTCGCGATGGCGAGGATCGGGGTACGGAGCGTCAATTGAGCGGGACCCGGCTATCCAAGGGCGGTCGGCTCGCGCGCCAGACTCGGCCCCGCTCCGCTACTCCGCCGTTGCGCCCGACTGCTTGATGATCGGCAGCCAGAAGGCCTGGTCGTCCTCGATCGTCTTGCGCGCAGCCGCCGCCGAGATCGGCGGCAGCATCTCGAAGCCTTGAACCAGAAGCTTCTCCTTCAGCCTTGGATCCTGGCTGATGCGGTTGATCTCGACGTTGAAGCGCTGGACGATGTTGGCCGGCGTGCCGGCCGGCACGGCGAAGCCCAGCCATACGGCAACGACGAAGTCGGGCACGCCCGCCTCCTTCATCGTCGGCGCCTCCGGCAGGAGCGGTGAGCGGTCCTTCGACGTGACGGCGAGCGCCTTCAGTTTGCCCGCCTTGATCTGCGGCAGCACCGTCGGCGCATTGAAGAAGCCCATCGTCACCTCGCCGTTGATCACGGCCAGCACTGCGGTGGGCGCGCCGCGATAGGGCACGTGCTGCAGGCGCGCACCGGTGCGCTGCTCGAGGATAACGCCGGACAAATGCAGGCTCGAGCCGACGCCGCTCGAACCGTAGGTGAGTTCGCCCGGCTTGGCCTTCGCCTGCGCCACCAGCTCGGCGACGGAGTTGGCGGGATTGCCCGGCGCCACGACCAGCACGTTGGGCAGCTCGCCGGTGACCGTGACGGGCACGAGGTCCTTCAGCGGATCGTAGCCCGGCGACTTGTAGAGACCGAGGTTCCACGCCGTCGTGCCCTGCGAGGTGAGCAGCAGCGTGTAGCCGTCGGGTGCGGCACGGACGCCTTCGATGGTGCCCAGGAGGCCGCCGGCACCGCCCTTGTTGTCGATCACCACGGGCTGGCCGAGCGCCTTTGCCAGTTCTTCGCCGAAGGTCCGCCCGACGATGTCCGCGCCGGCACCCGGCGCGAACGGGATGACCATGCGGATCGGTCGCTCCGGCCAGTCGGCGGCACGAGCCCTGCCTGACAGCAGCAGCACGGTTCCGGCCAGGACGTGGCGGCGGCGCATCACGATTGGACGTATTGGATCCATGTCTTGCTTGCCCTCTCCCTCAGGACGCGGTGTGTGCACTCCCTGCATTTGTTTGGCAGCGCAGAAGGTGTCCCGCAAGGCCTGAAAGCTTCGATGGTCCGGTACGATCACTGCCGACGACTTCTTGTTCTCGCGCAAAGCGGGGCCATTCGGTATCTTCGGGCGACGCGCGCTTCGAGAGGAAGGCGATCATGGCGTGACATCACCAATTCCTCTAACCCAATCGCCGCCGAATGAATTGATCAGCGCGATGCTCGCCACGCTCGAGGTCGTGAGCGTCCCGGCGGCGCAACGCCCCGGCGTAACCGGCTTAACCGCTTACAAATGGGGAGGGAGCATTGGCGACGGTGTCGAGCTCTCCTACAGTTTCGCAACAGTCGGTTCTGCGTTCCCGGCGGAATATCCGCCCCAGTACATAGGCGACATCAGGGTTGTTCCGGACAACGTAAAGGCAGCCTTTCAGGCAGCGCTTCAAGCCTGGGCCAATGTCGCCAACGTGACGTTTCAAGAAGTCCCGGACAGTGGTGCGTCCTATGGCGACATTCGGATCGGGGTCTCCGCATCAAATCCAAATTTCCCATTTGCGCTGGCGGAAGCTGCGCCACCCGCCTATCCCAATGACAGCGTGGCCGGTGATGTTTGGATCGCCCCGCAATCCGAGGCAGGCCTCGGATGGTACCTGACCGCCTTGCATGAGCTGGGACACGCAGTCTTTGACCTCGGCGACGTATCTATGGCTGCGGGATTGAACGGCGCGATCCTGCCAGTGGCCGTGAACTACCGCGGCCAAACGATCATGAGTTATTCGGATCTGCCGGGAGCAACCGTGGGAGACAGCCCGATCAATCGAGGCTTCCTGCACTATCCGACGACACCTATGGTACTGGATGTCTTGGTCGCGCAATGGCTGTACGGCGCGAACACCGGCTATCACGCCGGCGACGACAGCTATTCCTTCAGTGAAACCACGACGTCGTACATGACGATCTGGGACGGAGGCGGCAACGATACGATCAGCATCGCGGCCAATACCAAGGCGGGGATCATCGACCTCACGCCGGGAAACTACAGCGATGTAGGATCAATCGTGACCACGTCCCCCGGTGCAGGTCCGGCCACACTGACCAAGACCGTCGGAATCGCCTTTGGGGCTGTGATCGAGAATGCCGTCGGGGGCAGCGGCGGCGACACCATCGTCGGTAACGTTGCAAACAACGTCATTCGGGGAAACGGCGGCAACGACTTTGTCGACGGCGGTGCAGGAATAGACATCTCGGTCTACTCGCACTCGTCGAGCGCCTACAAGCTGGTTGTCGCCGCGGGAGCTGTCAGCATCCAGGACAAGTTGGGTACGGACGGAACCGATACCCTGGTCGACGTTGAATTGATCCAGTTTCTGGACCGAACGATCGACACGACTTGGTTTTCAAAGGCTGCCGGAGTGCCGCCAGGTCAATTTGCCGACCTGACCGACATGTATATCGCCTACTACGACCGTGCACCCGACGCAGCCGGGCTGTTCTACTGGGCAAGCAGACTCAAGGACGGCATGACCCTGCAGCAGATCGCCAAGAGCTTCTTTGTCCAGCCCGAAACGATCGCCGCCTATCCGCCTGGCCAATCGACGACGGACTTCGTCGCCAAGGTTTACGCCAATGTGCTCGGGCGAGATCCGGACGAGGGCGGACTGAACTACTGGGTCAACTCGCTCCTGACAGGTGGCGTCGGCAAAGAGGAGTTCATGCTTGCTGTTGTCTACGGCGCTCGTGCAGCAACCGGCCGTCCGGCCGACGCGCAGTATCTTGCGAACAAGAATGCCGTTGGCAGGGATTTTGCCGTGACTGAGGGCCTGAGCAACGTTGCTTGGGCAAAGACGCTGATGGCGGATGTTGATGGCACTCTTTCCAGCGTCCAGGCCGCATACGAGACCACCGACGGTTTTGCAGCGACCGCAGCCGCGCCGAACAGCTCTGAGCTTGTGGTGCAGCTCATCGGAGTGGTGGTTTAGAGGGCATCAACCCCCTTCCGCATCTACTTTCTGGGCGTGCGATATCTCGCCATCCGGCGCCCACACCAACGTCAGTCCGCGGCCGCGACCTCGACCAGGTTCGTGTTGTACGTCGTCGCCCCGCATGGCGCCGAGCGATCCTCGGCCAGCGCGTTGGCGCAGCCTGAAGTGTCGGTGCCGTCCGCGCTCGGCGTGAACCAGGCGCCTTCCTTCATCGAGACCACGCCCGGCGCGATGCGGCGCGTCACCTTGACCGGCAGGACGGTCGACCCACGGTCGTTGAAGACGCGCACTCTCTGGCCATCGACGATGCCACGGCGAGCCGCGTCGTCCGAGTGCATCCACACATCGTCGGGATCGACCCGCGACAGCAGCGGCTGATTGCCGTGGATCGAGTGAGTGCGCGCCCGCGACTTGGGGCTGCACAGCATCAGCGGGTACTTCACATCCGGCGTCACCGGGTCGAACCAGGTCGGGATCGGCGGCATGGGGCCCAGGCCATAGGGATCGGGTCGGGCCGCCATCGTCATCGAGTAGATCTCGATCTTGCCCGACGGCGTCGTGAACTTGTGGGTGTCGGGGTCGCGGATCTGATCGGCGAAGGCCACCGCGTTCCTCGGCGGCGCGAAGCGGGCAACCCCGGCCTCCCTGAAGGCCTCGAAGTCGTCGACGGCGCCTTGCGTCAGCTCGCGCAGCCACTGCTCCTCGGTCTTGTCGTCGTAGTCGTTGATGCCCAGTCTTGCGGCGAGGTCGGCGAAGATCGCGCGATCGTCGCGGCATTCATACATCGGCGGGATGGCCTTCTTCATGTAGATCGCATAGTGGCCGGCACCCGCCCACGGCGTGTGCACGTCGTTGCGTTCCCAGAAGGTCGTGGCCGGCAGCACGATGTCGGCGTGGCGCGCCGTCGGCGTCAGGAAATTGTCCTGCGCCACGATCAGCTCCACGCCGTCGAGCGAGCGCGCCAGCTTGTTGGCGTTGGGGCACTGGTTGAAGAGGTTGCCGCCCGCCGAATAGAGCATCTTTATGTCGGCGGGATAGCCGCCGGCTCTGCCGCGCGCGAGAAGATCGGCCAGCAGGGGCGTTGCGACCTTGGCGTCGATCGGATTGCTGCCGGTCGGCAGGCCTTTTATGCCGGCGCGACCGGTGGCGCCGTTGCTGACGCCGGAATTGCCGCCGGCGATTCCCGTGTTGCCGGTGATCGCCGCAAGCGCATAGGCAGCACGGTGGAACTGCTCACCGAAGGCCGTTCGACCCGGGGCGTAGCCGCAGTGCAGCGCCGCGGGCTTTGTCGTGGCGAACTCGATCGCGAGCCTGCGGATCGTCTCGGCCGGGATGCCGCAGCGCGCCTCGGCCCATTCGGGAGTCTTGGCGATGCCGTCGCTCTCGCCCAGCAGATAAGCCTTGTAGGAGGCGCCGGCGGGCGCGCCCTCCGGCAGGTGCGCCTCGTCGAAGCCCAGCACATGGCGATCGCAATATCGCTGGTCGTGCAGGCCCTCGCTCACGATCACCTGGGCCATGGCGATCAGGGCGGCGGCGTCGGTCGACGGCTTGATGAAGATGTGCTCGTGGGCCAGCGCCTGGCTGGTGCGGGTGCGCCGCGGATCGACCGCGACGATGCGCACGCCCCGCTTCTTCGCCTCCTTGAGGTATTGGAACGTACCTGTGCCGAAGGTGCCGTCGGCCGGGCTCCAGCCCCACATGACGATCAGCTTCGAGTTGACGTAGTCGGTGGGTTCGCGGCCCGCGCTCTTGTAGTCGGCCTTGGCGCCGAAGGTCATGCGCACGGCAAAGACCTCTGCCTCGGCCGACATGTTCGACCAGAGCTCGGTGCAGCCGCCGAACTTGTAGAAGAAGCGTTTGGCCAGGCCCGCCGTGCTGTGCAGCGCCGAGGTGCTGCCGGTGCGGGAAAGGTCGACGAAAGCGGCGTTGCCGTAAGTGTCGCGGATGCGCCGCATCTCCCTCGCGATGTCGCCAAGCGCCGCGTCCCACGAGATGCGCTCGAACTGGCCCGAGCCGCGCGGACCGGTGCGGCGCATCGGGTGTTGCAGCCGCTCCTTGTGATAGACGCGCTCGATCTGGCCGACCCCGCGGGCGCAGGCGTGCAGGGGCGGCAGCTCGGGCTGCCAGCGCGCCCGATCGGTTGAGATCCTGACGATGCGATCCTCGACCACATGGGCATTGACCACGCAGCGGCCGCCGCAATTGTGGCCGCAGGTGCTGGTGACGACCGTCTCGCCTTTGCGGCTGGCGGGGCGCGGATCCTGGTAGATCGTGTCGGGCATGGCGCCGAGTGTAGCAAGCGCGGGCCGGACTGCGAATGGGCGACCCTGCGGCTGCGGCCGAACGATTCTGCTAGGGCAATGGCAACGTGTCCGCGAATCGGCAGCCCCGCCGATTCGCCCTGTTCTTGCGGGGCGCCTACTTCGCCGAGAGCATCGCGCGCAGACGATGCCCGCGGCCCGCCGGGTGTTCGTTCGACTGCGCGGCCACGAGCGCCGCGACCTGGGCTTCGACGCAACGCACGGCGTCGCCCACCGTGGCGAGGCCGGTCGCCTCGCGGTTGGGGATTTCAACGCCGAACTGCTCCTCGCAGGACATCACGATCTCGACCACGTCGAGGCTGTCGGCGCCGAGGTCCTTGAACCGGGTATCATCCACCAGATGCGATCCGTCGATGCCGAGGTGAAAAGCGAGGATTTCCCTGACTTGTGAACCGATGTCACTCACCGAACGCTCCCACACTCACCGAACGCTCCACAGGCCGAGCCCCACGAGGCCCGCTCCTTTCCTATACGCCTCGCGGCGGCGACTCGGGTGTGATCACCATCACAGCGCTGCACTTTGCACTCGGCTGTGGCGCTCGGGACACAGAATCGATAGGCATGCCGGCATGGACACAAACCGTCTCAAGCAGTTCGTCGATCCGTTCTGGGAGGACTCCATCCTTCCCTCGATCACCGAATACATCCGGATTCCCAACAAGTCGCCGCACTTCGACCCCGATTGGGTCGAGCACGGCTACATGGAGGACGCCGTCAAGCTGATGGTGGCCTGGGCCGAGCCCCATCTCGCGGCATTTCCGGGCTCCACGCTGGAGGTGATTCGCCTGCCCGGCCGCACGCCGCTGATCTTCATCGAAGTGCCGGGCGACAGCGACGACACCGTGCTGTTGTATGGCCATCTCGACAAGCAGCCCGAGATGAAAGGCTGGGCCGAGGGGATGGGTCCGTGGGTCCCCGTGCGCAAGGACGACAAGCTCTACGGCCGCGGTGGCGCCGATGACGGCTATGCGATCTATGCCTGCCTGTGCGCCTTGCGTGCGCTCCAGGAGCAGAAGGTGCCGCGAGGACGCTCGGTGATCATGATCGAGGCGTGCGAGGAGAGCGGCAGCTACGACCTGCCGTTCTATGTCGATCACCTGATGAGCCGCATAGGCGCTCCGTCGCTGGTCGTCTGCCTCGATTCCGGTTGCGGCGACTGGGATCGGCTGTGGCTGACGACGTCGCTGCGCGGGATTGCCGGCGGCACGCTGACCGTGCGGGTGCTGACCGAGGGTGTCCATTCGGGCGACGCGTCGGGCATCGTGCCCTCCTCCTTCCGCATCACGCGCGGGTTGCTGTCCCGGCTGGAGGACGAGATGACGGGCGAGATCAAGCTGCCCGATCTCTACGTCCAGATTCCCCCACAGCGCATCGAGCAGGCCAAGGCGGCGGCGCAGGTTCTGGGCGAGCAGGTCTACGCCAAGTTCCCGTTCGCCGGATCGACGCAGCCGATGGCCGACGATCTCGGCCAGATGGTGCTCAACCGCACCTGGCGGCCGCAGCTCGCGGTGATCGGTATGGACGGCTATCCCACGCCGCGCGATGCCGGCAACGTGCTGCTTCCCTACTCGACCGCCCAGCTCAGCCTGCGCACGCCGCCGACGCTCGATTCCAAGGCGGCGGTGCAAACGATGAAGCGCACGCTGGAGGCCGATCCGCCACACGGCGCGGAGGTGGTGTTCGAGGCGTGGGATGGACAGAGCGGCTGGCATGCGCCGCCGCTCGCGCCGTGGCTCGAGAAGGCGGTGTCGCAGGCCTCGCTGGAAGCGTTCGGCAATCCAGCGGCGTACATGGGGGAAGGCGGCTCGATCCCCTTCATGGGCATGCTGGGCGAGAAGTTCCCGGCGACGCAGTTCGTCATCACCGGCGTGCTCGGACCACACTCGAATGCCCACGGACCGAACGAGTTTCTTCACATCCCGACCGGCAAGCGAGTGACCATGGCGACGGCCCGCCTGATCGCGGCACACTACGAGAGGGCGAAGTGAGGGAGAGGGCGAAGTGAGGGAGAGGGCGAAGTGAGGGAGAACGCCATGAGGTCAAACGCTCGATTGCTTTCGGAATGCAACGCGTTGCGAGGCGATGGCGCATACCTCGGCTAGCGTGGGCCAGCGCCAGATGCTATTGGCACCACAAGGAACTGGCGCTTCCTGGGCAAGGCTGCCAAGGAGCGCGAGCGGCGAGCCGCTCAACGACGACAGTGGTTGGTCACGAAGGCGCCCTGACCCCGCGCAACCGTTCGCGGCTTATCGGCGTTGCAAAATGGATTTGCCGATGCCGAGCAACTCCCTCCCCTTTTTTCGTGGCTGGTCGCGCGACCCGGTGGCGGTGGGCTTGCCCTTCCCCAGCAGCCCCTGGACCGCGCGCCGGCTGGCGCAGGCCACGCTCGACGCCGCGATCGACGGCGGTGGCCCCATACTCGAACTGGGCGCGGGCGCCGGCGCGGTGACGCAGGCGCTGATCGAAGCCGGCTGCGCGGCCGATCAGCTCGTCGTCGTCGAACGGGATGCCGAGCTCTGCCGCACGCTCGAGCGGCGATTCCAGGGGCTGACCGTGCTGCATGGCGATGCGCTGGCCATCACCGAACTGCTCGCGTCGGCGGCCATCCCCTCGGTCTCGGTCGTGCTGAGTGGCTTGCCCATGCGCGCCGTCGCGCCCGCCGCTGCGATTCGCTGCTACAGCGGCGCCTTCAGGGCGATGCCGCATGGCGGCGCCATCATCCAGTACACCTACGGCTTCAAGTCGCCGGTCGATCCTGGCAGAAGCCCCCCGCACCTTGACGCCACCTTCGTCGGGCGCGAATGGCGCAACGTCCCGCCGATGGCGATCTGGAGCTACCGCCTGCCGGCGCCACGGCAACCCGTGCCTCTCGTCAACGGCCATCACACTCGCACTTCCCGCTACTGACGACGTTTTGTCCGACGGGGCCGCCGTGGGATAGTCCCGACCCTGAAAAAAGGGGCTATTCATCATGAGCGGAAAAGTCAGGACCACGACCGGGCGCGGGCGCCTGTTCGACAGCGTGCTCGATACGATCGGCGACACGCCGTGCATCCGGGTCAACAATCTCGCACCGAAGGGCGTGCGGCTCTACGTCAAGGCCGAGGCGTTCAATCCGGCCTCCTCGGTCAAGGACCGGCTTGCCGTCAACATCATCGAAGCGGCCGAGCGCAACGGCACGCTGAAGCCGGGGCAGACCGTGGTCGAGGCGACCAGCGGCAACACCGGCATCGGGCTCGCCATGGTGTGCGCCCAGAAGGGCTATCCGCTTGTCGTGACCATGGCCGACAGCTTCTCGATCGAGCGCCGCAAGCTGATGCGCATGCTCGGCGCCAAGGTCGTGCTGACGCCGCGTGCCCAGAAGGGGTTCGGCATGTACCAGAAGGCGGTCGAGCTGGCGAAGGCCAACGGGTGGTTCCTGGCGCACCAGTTCGAGACGCCGGCCAATGCCGAGATCCACGAAGCGACGACGGCGCGCGAGATCCTGGCCGACTTCAAGGGCGAGCGGCTCGACTGGTTCGTCACCGGCTACGGCACCGGCGGCACGCTTGCAGGCGTGGCGCGCGTGCTGCGCGTCGAGCGGCCCGAGACCAAGATCGTGCTGTGCGAGCCGGCCAATGCCCAGCTCATCGGCAGCGGCAAGGCTCAGGAACGCGGCGCCGACGGCTCGCCCGCCGTCAGCCATCCCGCCTTCGAGCCGCATCTCATCCAGGGCTGGACGCCGGATTTCATTCCGCTGGTGCTGCAGGAGGCGCTCGACAAGAAGTACTTCAACGAGCGCGTGGCGATCGCCGGGCCCGAGGGCGTGAAGTGGGCGCGGTTGCTGGCGCAGAAAGAAGGCATCTTCACCGGTATCTCCGGCGGCTCGACCTTTGCCGTGGCAATGCAGGTCGCCGAGAAGGCCGCGGCGGGATCGGTGATCCTGGCCATGCTGCCCGACACTGGTGAGCGCTACCTGTCGACGCCGATGTTCGAAGGCATCGCCGAAGGCATGGACGAGGAGGAAACGCGCATCTCCAAGTCGACGCCGGGGTACCAGATGCCGGCCTGAACGGCGTCTGGGC
>CADECW010000012.1:0-7560 GCA_902825855.1 uncultured Rhodospirillales bacterium
CTCGGCGTGGTGCCGCAGCAGATCGCCGGCGGCGACATCTATCCGGCGCTCGAGAAGGGCACGATCGACGCCTGCGAATGGGTCGGTCCATACGACGACGAGAAGCTCGGCTTCAACAAGGTCGCGAAGTACTACTACTATCCCGGCTGGTGGGAAGGAGCGTCGGTTGGTTCGCTCTACATCAACAACAAGGCGTGGGAATCGCTGCCGAAGACCTATCAGTCGATGATCGAGGCGGCTGCCGGCCGCGTCACGTCGTGGATGGTGCCGAAGTACGACGCCGGTAACCCCGCGGCGCTCCGCCGCCTGGTGGCGGCTGGCACCGAGCTCCGGCCGTTCCCGCGGTCGGTCCTCGAGCCGTGCTTCCTCGAGGCCTACAAGTACTATGACGAGCTCTCGGCCAAGGATCCGAAGTTCAAGAAGATCTACGACAACATGAAGGCCTTCCGAGCCGACGAGAACCTGTGGTTCCGCGTCGCCGAGAACACCTTCGACAACTTCAATTTCTCGATGTCGGCCCAGGGTCGCTAAGAGAGCAACCACTATGAGAAAGCCCCGCCGGCGACGGCGGGGCTTTTTCTTTTGGAACGCCCGCTCGGAAAAGGGGTCAGTTCTTGGGTGGAGTGCCGAAGACAGGCGGCGGAGCGTCGTCCGAAGGCGGTGCCTGGATCTCGATCTTGACCTTGGTGGGGTCGACGCCGCTCGGCTTGTCGAGGAAGACGGTCACGGTCCACGGCACGAAGATCACGATCGCCACCATGATGAGCTGCAGAAACACCCAGGGCACGGAGCCCCAGTAGATGTCGGAACTCTTCACTTCCTTGGGCGCCACGCTGCGCAGGTAGAACAGTGCGAAGCCGAAAGGCGGATGCATGAAGGAAGTCTGCACGTTGACGCAGATCATGACGCCGAACCAGATCAGCGCGGCGTCGGCGCCGACCACCGGCGTCAGCAGCTTCTGCGCCACCGGCGCCAGCATCGGGATGATGATGAAGGCGATCTCGAAGAAGTCGAGGAAGAACGCCAGGAAGAACACGAACAGGTTGACGACGATCAGGAAGCCCCAGACGCCGCCCGGCAGGCCCGACATCAGGTGCTCGACCCACTGGTTGCCGTCGACGCCCTGGAAGGTGATCGAGAAGCAGGTCGCGCCGACCAGGATGAAGGCCACCATCGCGGTGATGCGCATCGTCGCCTGGAAGGCCTGTACGATCAGCTCGCGCAGCTCGCGCACTTGCCAGGCGCGCCACGACAGCCAGACGACGGCCGCGAACATGATGGTGAACGCGATCTTGAAGGGAATAGACTTGAAGGCGACGATGCCGATCAACGCACCGATCACGGCGGCGGCGCAGCCGGCGCCGAAGGCGATGCGGTCGAACCGGGTGAGGGGTGCGTTGCGCACCACGGCCAGCACGATGGCGCCGATGGTGCCCATGGCGCCGGCTTCGGTCGGCGTCGCCAGGCCCATCATGATGGTGCCCAGCACCAGGAAGATCAGCACGCCCGCCGGGATGATGCCCCAGGCGCACTTGATCAGCAGGGCCTTGCCGAACAGCGTGCGCGGCACGCCCGGCAGGGCGTCGGGCTTCACCAGGGTCACATAGAAGGTGTAGGCCGCGAAGATCGCGATCTGCATCAGCGACGGTCCCCAGGCGCCAAGATACATGTCGCCGACCGAGCGGCCGAGCTGGTCGGCCAGCACGACCAGCACCAGCGACGGCGGCACCAGCTGGGTGATGGTGCCAGACGCCGCGAGCACACCGGTCGCGTAGCGCATGTCGTACTTGTAGCGCATCATCACCGGCAGCGTGATCAGCGCCATGGCGATGACCTGCGCGGCCACCGTGCCGGTGATGGCGCCCAGGATGAAGCCGACGATGATGGTCGAGTAGCCGAGACCGCCTCTCACCGGGCCGAACAGCTGGCCCATCGATTCGAGCATGTCCTCGGCGAGGCCGCATTTCTCGAGGATGGCGCCCATGAAGGTGAAGAACGGGATGGCCAGCAGCAGCTCGTTCGACAGGATGCTGCCGAACACGCGACCTGGAATGGCCTGCATGAAGGCCATCGTGAAATAGCCCATCTCGATCGACAGGAAGCCGAAGAAAAAGCCGACCGCCGCCAGCGAGAAGGCCACCGGGTAGCCGATGATCATGAAGACCACCAGACCCGCGAACATCAGCGGTGGCATCCATTCCAAGGGGATCATTGCGTCGGCCTCTCGTAGTGCGCTTCGAGGCTCTCGACGGGGACGCCGTTGAGGAAGGCCACTCGCTTGATCAGTTCGGAGATGCCCTGCAGGGAGACGAGCAGGAAGCCGATTGGCAGGACGAGCTTGATCGGCCAGCGCAGCAGGCCGCCCGCATTGGAGGAGTGCTCGCTGACCGCAAAGGACTGCATGAAGAACGGCCAGCTCAGCCAGGCCAGGATGATGCAGGTCGGCAGCAGGAAGAAAACGGTGCCGAGGATGTCGATCCAGAGCTGACCGCGGCGGCCGAGCGTCATGTAGAAGAGGTCAACCCGCACATGCTCGTTACGCTTCAGCGTGTATGAAGCGCCGAACATGACGATGACGGCGAACATGTACCATTGCACTTCGAGCCAGGCGTTCGAGCTCATGTCGTAGGCGTAGCGGATCATCGCGTTGCCGCCGCTTACGATGCAGGCCAGCAGCACCAGCCAATTACAGACAACACCGATCTTCTCATTGACCAGGTCAATGATCGTGCTGAAGCCCAGCAATGCGCGCATCCCATCTCCCCTGCGCGAGTTCTTCTTTTCGTCCCCCGTTCTCGCCGGCGGGGTACTTCTCATAACGTGGCGCCAACTACCATGCTAGCGCCCGGGACATTTCTGCGTATCGTGGGGGTGCGTCAAGACGCTCCACCACCGGCAGCTGCCTAGACCGTAGGCAGCTCCATCCACCCCTCGGGACCGAAGAACTCAAGCGGCCGGAAGGCGCGCTTGTACGCCATCTTGCTGGAATCGGCGATCCAGTAGCCCAGATAGACGTAAGGCAGGCCGCGCTTGGCGGCGGCGTCGGCCAGCCACAGGATCATGTGAGTTCCCAGGCCCCGCCGCGGATCCTGGGGATCGAAGAAGCTGTAGACTGCCGACACCCCGCTCGACAGCCAGTCGACCAGGCAGGAGCCGACCAGGCGACCTTCGGCCGAATCGTCTCGGAACTCGATGATGGCCGTCTCGACCGGGCTTTCCTCGACCATGGCGCGATAGTCGTCGAAGTCCATGTCGGCCATGTCGCCGTCGCGATGGCGGGCCATCACATAGCGTGAAAATAGCGAGTACTGCTCGCCTGTCGCCAGCGCCTGGGTCTCCATGGCGTGGACGTGTTCGTTGCGCCGCAGGATGCGCTTCTGGGCGCGGCTGGGTTCGAAATCGCGCACGCGGATGCGCACGGGAACGCAGGCGCGGCAGCCCTCGCACAGGGGCTTGTAGACGAAGTGGTGCGAGCGCCTGAAGCCCGCATCGGTGAGCGTGTCATGCTGCGAGACGGCGTCGGGTCCGCTCAGCTCGGTGACGAGCTTGGTCTCGAGCCGGTGCGGCAGATACGGGCAGCGCATCGCCGGTGTGGTGCGGAAGAACCGCAGGGTCTGGATGTTCTGGCGGATGAACATTGCTTCAACGACAGTGTACCGCTGTCACCTGCGAAGAAAAGCACTAGTCGGTACGACCAAGGTCGACAGCCGGCCCGGAGTCAAGGTCTTTGTCGGGTGCCTGCCAGCCGGCGAAACGGCACGAGTGCCAGGCGCACCAGCTTGGGCAGGAGCCAGACGAGCAGCGCCACGAACACGGCAAGCAGGCACAGGAACGCGATCGGATGGGCTATGGCGAGCGCCAGCCCGCCGATCACGCCGATGTCTTCGGTAAAGGAGGCGGCGATGTTGCTGAACGGCTCGGGCGAGGTGTTGATCAGGGCCCGCGTGCCCGTTTTGGCGACATGGGTGCCGGCGGCCAGCGCGCCGCCCAGCAAACCGGTGATGACCGCGACCTCGGGGCTCAGGCCAGCCGCCGCGCCGTAGGCCAGCAGGGCGCCGGCCGGCAGGCGCACGAAGGTCTGCAGAATGTCGTTGATGCTGTCGACATAGGGAATCTTGTCGGCGAAGAAATTGAGCGCGAACAGGATGGCTGCAACTCCCATCACCCACGGCGATGCCAGGACCTGCAGGTCGTGCGGCAGGGCGACCAGGCCGAGCTGCTGGGCCGCCCCCAGAACCAGGACGGCGGCATAGGTGTTGAGCCCGCTTGCCCAGCCGGCGCCCAGGGCAACGGCGATCGCGGCGATGACGTCGGTGCTCATGGACGGTCCGTCAGAGGGCGCGCCGCGCCTTGAGCGCGGTGGCGAGCGTGCCGTCGTCCAGCCAGTCGAGCTCGCCGCCAACCGGCACACCATGGGCGAGACGGGTCAGCGGCACGTCGCTCTCGCCAAGTCGCTCGGCGAGATAGTGGGCGGTGGTCTGGCCGTCGACCGTGGCGTTGGTGGCGACGATCACCTCGCGTATCCCGCCCGCAGACACGCGCTTCACCAGCGTCGCGATGTTGAGCTCGTCGGGGCCGATGCCGTCGAGCGCGGACAGCGAGCCGCCCAGCACGTGGTAGAGGCCACGGAAGATCTTGCCGCGCTCCATGGCCCATAGATCGCCGACATCCTCGACGACGCAGATCAGCCCCTGATCGCGATGGGGATCGGCGCAGATCGAGCAGGGGTCGATCGTGTCGAGGTTGCCACAGGTCGAGCAGGCGCGGATCGCCCGCGCAGCGTCGGCAAGCGCCGTGCCCAACGGCTGCATCAGCGTCTCGCGCTTCTTCAGGAGATGCAGCGCCACGCGCCGCGCCGAGCGCGGCCCGAGCCCGGGAAGCCGGCCCAGGAGCTGGATCAGGCGTTCTATTTCAGGCCCGTTCATGGGAGCGCTGGCCACCGGCCCGCATCATCGGCGGCCCACAGGTCCGCGCTCCCGGAGTTCACAGCTTGAAACCCGGCGGCAGCGGCAAGCCGCCGGTGATGGTTCGCATCTGCTCCTGCACGGTCTGCTCGACCTTGCCGCGCGCGTCGTTGGCGGCAGCGACGATCAGGTCTTCGACCACGCCCTTGTCGGCGGGCACGAACAGCGAGGCATCGATCTCGACCTTGCGCGTCTCGTTCTTGCCGTTGACCGTCACTTTGACCAGGCCGGCGCCGGAGGAGCCGACGATCTCCAAGCGCTCCAGCTGCGCCTGCAGCTCCTGCATCTTCTGCTGCATGGCCTGCGCCTGTTGCATCAGGCCGCCGAGATCCTTCAACTTGTCGAACATCAGTACTCGCTTTCCGGGATGTCGTCGTCCGCGGGATATTCATCGGGACCCGGCGGCTCGTCGCCGGTCTCGACCAGGCCTGCCACCAGCGAGGTCTGCTCGCCTTTGCGCCGCACGGCGTCGAGCCTGGCGCCGGGGAAGGTCCTCAGGATGGCCTGGACCAACGGATTGTTCTCAGCCGCGCTGCGCAGCTCGTCGCCCTTGGCGGCCTTCTGCTCGTTGAGCGTGGGCTTGCCGGCTGCCGACGACACGGTGGCGATCCAACGCCGGCCCGTCCATTGGCCCAAGAGCTCGCTGAGACGCGGCGCCAGGTCGGGTGGCGCTTTAGGTTCGGGGCGGAACTCGATCAGGCCGGGCTCGCAGCGCACTTCGTGCACGTGATGCATGAGGTGATGCACCAGGCGTGCCTCTCGGCGCGCCTCGAACAGGGCGACGATTTCGGTGAAGTTCCTGGGATTGGGCTGGGCCACGGCCGGCTCGCTCGCTGCGCCGGTGATCGGCTGAGCAGCGAGGCGCGCTGCGGCACCGCCGCCTCCACCGCCGCGCGACGGCGCAGTGGCGACACCGGCGACGGAAGCTGCTGCGGCACCATTCTGCAGCGCCCTCAAGGCATCGGATGGCGAGGGCAGATCGGCGGCATAGCAAAGGCGGATCAGCGCCATCTCGGCTGCACGCAGGGGTGAGGGCGCCGACAGCGTCTCCTGCAGGCCCTTCATCAAAAGTGTCCATGCCCGCGTCAGCGACGCCATCGAAAGCTTGCCTGCCATGGCAAGCCCCTGTGCTCGCTCGCTGTCAGCCGAGGCGGCAGCTGCCTCGGGCGCCACCTTGAGCCTCGTCACCCAGTGGGTGAGCTCGAGCAGGTCCTGCACGATGACCAGGGGATCGGCGCCCGAATCGTGCATCTCGGCCAGCGCCGCCACGACCGCCTGCGCATCACCGCGCATGGTCTTCTCGAACAGCTCCAGTACGCGGCTGCGGTCTGCGAGGCCCAGCATGTCGCGTACCTGCGCGGCATCGACGACGCCGCCGCCATGGGCGATCGCCTGGTCGAGCATCGAAAGGCCGTCGCGCACCGAGCCGTCGGCGGCACGGGCGAGCAAGGTCAGCGCCTCGGGCGAGATCTCGACTTTCTCGGCAACGGCGATCTTGCTGAAATGATCGATCAGCGCTTGCAGCGGTACCCGCTTCAGGTCGAAGCGCTGGCAGCGGCTCAGCACCGTCACCGGCACCTTGCGAATCTCGGTCGTGGCGAACAGGAACTTCACGTGCGGCGGCGGCTCTTCCAGCGTCTTGAGCAAGGCGTTGAACGCCTTCTCCGACAGCATGTGCACTTCGTCGATGATGTAGACCTTGTAGCGCGCCGATACCGGTCGATAGCGCACGCCCTCGATCAGCTCACGCACGTCGTCGATGCCGGTGCGCGAGGCTGCGTCCATCTCGATCACGTCGACATGGCGGTCCTCGGTGATGGCCTTGCAGTTGTCGCAGACGCCGCAGGGATCCACCGTGGCACCGCCTTTGCCATCCTTGCCGACGCAGTTCAACGCGCGGGCGATGATGCGGGCGGTCGTGGTCTTGCCGACGCCGCGCACGCCCGTGAGCATGAAGGCATGGGCAATACGACCCGTGGCGATGGCGTTGCGCAAGGTGCGCACCATCGCGTCCTGGCCGACCAGGGTGGTGAAATCGACGGGACGGTATTTGCGGGCGAGGACCCGATAGGGAAGCTGTTCCTTGGCTTCCGGCATGGCGAGCGTCCTACCCGAAGGCGCCGTGGCCCCATGAAGCCCGGCGGTCGTCGCGCCCGGCCGCCTGCACCGGGCGGCGGCGCGCGCCAGGCGACAGGTGAGAGACCAGCATGACCCGAAGCGAATTCGTTACGGCTGCTTCCTTCCGGATCTGACCGGGTTGGCGACTGCTCCGCCCACACCGGCCCCTCGAGGCGGTTATATCAGGACTCGGACCTCGGGAGGCAAGAGCCGAACGCGGCTCTTTGTGGACGTTTGCGCGCTCCCGCCAACACCTTGATTCTTCGAGCCGAATCCCGCCGCGCCGCTACTTGGTGAGGATCAGCTTGCCCGACGCGGTCAGCCGCAGGCGATAGGTGTCGCTGCCATGCCGGATGCGCAGCTCGCGATGACCGTTGAGGAGGGCCGTGCTTTCCGCCACCGGGAAGTCGACAAGGGTGCCTTCAGGCCTCGACTGGCCGGAAGCGGGATCCGCTGCCTTTGCGTGAAAGTCCATCGT
>CADECW010000012.1:7660-37815 GCA_902825855.1 uncultured Rhodospirillales bacterium
CCGGTGCCGATCAGCAGCAGATGGCCGCGCGCCGCCGCCACGCGATAGTAGAGCTGACGCAGGGTAAGGTTCTCGCGTCGCGCCATCTCGATCAGGAGGGCGGCTCGGCTCTTGAGATGCTCGGTCTCGGGCAGATCGGGCACCGGCTCGTCGAGCGGGTAGACGGACATGTCGGAGCCCAGTCGTTCCGACAGAACGGTGAAGGCCTGCGCGGTGTCGACGTTGCGGTTGAGCTCGTCGAAGATCTTTTGCGCCTCGCCCGCCGTGCGGCCGATCACTGGGAACACACCGGGCATGACCAGGACTTCGTCGGCCTGGCGGCCGAACCCGACGACCTGCGCCTTGACGTTGCGATAGAAGGCCCGTGCTTCGGCGAGGTCGTTCTGCGCCGTGAACACGACGTCGGCGATGCGCGACGCCAGCGCCTGGCCCGGCCCCGAAGAGCCGGCCTGGATCAGGACCGGATGACCCTGCGGCGGGCGCGGAACGTTCAGGCCGCCTTCGACGGTGAAGTATTTTCCATGGAACGAAGGCACATGCAGGCTGCCCGGCCGCACGAAGAGACCCGCCTTCTTGTCGCCGACAAAGGCGTCGTCGGCCCAGCTGTCCCACAGGATGCGACAGGCCTCGACGAATTCCTCGGCCATGGCGTAGCGCTCGGCGTGCGGCGGGTGACGGCGGCCGAACACTGCGGCCGACTTGGCATAGGCCGTGGTGACGACGTTCCAGGCTGCGCGGCCACCGGACAGATGATCGAGCGAGGCGAAGGAACGGGCGATCTGATACGGCTCGGCGTAGGTGGTCGAGCCGGTGGCCGCGAGCCCGAGCCTGGTGGTCGTCATTGCCAGCGCCGAGAGCAGCGTCAGCGGCTCGAACTTGCCGATGGTCGAGGGATGCTCGCCATAGCCCGTGGCGAAGCCATCGCCCAGGAAGAACATGTCGAACTTGCCGCGTTCGGCGGTCGCGGCGATGTGCTTCATCAGGCCGAGGTTCGGCCAGCCCTCGACGACGGCGTCGGGATGCCGCCAGCCGCCGACGTGATGACCCGGCGTCTGCACGAAGACGCCGAGGCGCATCCAGTGCTCAGGTGCGCCCGCCATGCTCAATGGGCGAAGTTGCGCATGCCGCCATCGACCGGGATCACCGTGCCGGTGATATAGCGCGCGGCGGGCGAGGCGAGGAACGCCACGAGATGGGCGACGTCTTCCGGCTCGCCGAACCGGCCCATCGGGATGTTTCTGGCGATGAAGGCACGACGGGATTCCTCGGTGGGATGCAGCTTCTCGAGGATCTGCTCGCTGTTGATGCGGCCGGGCTGGATGGTGTTCACCGTCACGCCCTCGGCGGCCACGTCGCAGGCCAGTCCCTTGGCCCAAAGGTGCAGTGCCGCCTTGGCGGCGACGGCGGCGTTCAGGCCGCGCGGCTCCATGGTGCCGCTGATATTGACGATGCGACCCCAGCGCCGCTGCCGCATGCCGGGAAGCAGGGCCGTGGCGAGCCGCCGCGCCGAAGTGAAGTTCAAGGCAAACGCCTCATCCCAGAACTCTTCGCTTGCCTCGACCGTCGTCGGCCGTGAGCCGCCGGCGCAGTTGACCAGGATGTCGACCTTGCCCAGGGCCTGGGTGGCGTCCCGTGCGAGGCGCGCGAGGTCAGCGGGCGCTGTGATATCGGCGGCGATGGGCGTGACGTTGGGATGCCGGTCGATGCGGTCGACGCGGCGCGCCGTGGCCGCGACACGTGCCCCCTGCGCAGCCAGGAGACGGGCGATGCCGGCGCCGATCCCGGCGCTGGCGCCTGTGACCAGGCAGGTGCGGTCCATAAGTTCGAAGTCCATCGCCACTTGATGGACGAGGCGCGCCGGCTTGCCAACAGGCCGCCGCCGGCTCGGGCTTTGTCGGGACCGCCAGGCGCGATAGAGTTTCGCAATCGCTGGGAGATGCCCATGGCTGCGCGGAGAAAGAAGTCTGGTTCCAGGAAGTCGGCTGCCAAGAAGGCACCGAAGATGCGCAAGTCCCGTGTCGCGCCGAAGAAAACGGCGAAGGCGCCCAAGCGCAAGGTGGCGGCGAAGAAGGCGGTCCGGGCTCGCAGCAAACAAGCTGCGTCGAAGAACATGCCAGCGCCGAAGGCCGCCGTCGCACGGCCTGCACCTGCACCCGTTCCCGCCGCGGTCGTCGAACTCGACAATCGTATCGCGATCGTGCGCGCCAACCTGCGCGAGCTCGTCGAACAGGCGGCATCGTCGGCCGGTGCGGCCAGCGAGGAACTGCTGTCGCAGCGCATCGCCGAGCAGGAGGAGAGGCTCCGCCGCCTGATGCAGGAGCGTGACGCCCTCGCTCGATGAAGAGCAGGCGTCGTCCGGAAGTACCCAAGATCATCTTGGCGCGGCTGCGCAAGGCGTGCCTCGCCCTGCCGGAAACGCGCGAGGAGCAGGCCTGGGTCGGCACGCGATGGTGCGTCCGCAAGGAGACGTTCGCGCACGTGCTCATGATCGCCGATGCCTGGCCGCCGGTGTACGCCCGCGCCGCGGGCACCGACGGCCCGGTCTGCGTGATGACCTTCCAGTCGCTGGGACCGCGGGTCGATCCCGAGACTTTTTTGCAAGCGCCCTACTTCCGGCCGCGCTGGCGGCCCGACATCGTCGGTCGCATTCTCGGCTCCGACGTCGATTGGGACGACATCACCAAGCTCCTGGCGGCGAGCTACTGCCTACTGGCGCCGAAGAAGCTTGCGGAAGCGGTCCGCTCAGAACAGGCGGCGGGTCGCGAGACCCGGAGCCGGCGCGCGAAGCGAAAGTAGCATCATCAACGTGCGAGCGGAGCGTGAAATCGGCTACGCTCCGCCAATCGACAGCGGAGGAAATGCCATGCGGATCGGTGTGACGATGTTTGCCACGGACTATGCGATCCCGCCGCATGAGCTCGCCGTCGAGGCCGAGAAGCGCGGCTACGAATCCGTCTGGTTCCCCGAGCACAGCCACATCCCGACCAGCCGCAAGTCGCCGTGGCCGGGCGGGCCCGAGCTGCCGAAGTGGTACTACGACACCTACGATCCCTTCCTTGCCATCGCCGCCGCCGCCGTCGTCACCAAGACCGTCAAGCTCGGCACCGGCGTCTGCCTGGTCGTACAGCGTGATCCTATCCATACCGCCAAGGAGGTCGCCACGGCCGACCGGCTCAGCAACGGCCGGGTGCTGTTCGGTGTCGGCGGCGGCTGGAATGCCGAGGAAATGGCGGACCACGGCACGGCCTTCGCCGGCCGCTTCAAGCTGATGCGCGAGCGCATCGAGGCCATGAAGGAGATCTGGGCGCGCTCCAAGCCGAAATATTCCGGCGATCTCGTGAAGTTCGACGAGATGATGCAGTGGCCGAAGCCGGTGCAGAAGCCGCATCCGCCGATCATCGTCGGTGGTGGCCTGCCGCACGGCGCGCGTCGCGCCGTTGCCTACGGCGACGGCTGGATGCCAATCGGCGGCCGCGGCGGCGACACGCTCGGCATGCTGCCGGAGTTCCGCGAGATGCTGAAGCTTGCCGGGCGCAAGGAGTCCGACGTGCCGATCACGCTGTTCGGCGTCGGCATGAACGCCGATGGCTTGAAGCGCGCCGAGGATGCCGGCGTCGACCGCGTCGTGTTCGGCGTTCCGCCAGAGGCCACCGACAAGGTCCTTCCGCTGCTCGACAAGGGCGCGGCGTTGATCCGGTGACTAACGGTCTTGCCAACCTCGTGGAGGTTCCGTCCGAACCGATCCCGCTGTCGGTGCTGACGGGCTTCCTTGGCAGCGGCAAGACCACGCTCCTCTCCAGGATCCTCAATGTGCCGGACCTGAGGGATACCGCCGTCCTCATCAGCGAGTTCGGCGCGGTCGCCCTCGACCATCAACTCCTCGAAGCAGCGGCTGACGACGTCGTCGAGCTGCCGAACGGCTGCACCTGCTGCGCGGTGCGACAGGGGTTGGCGGACGCGTTCTACCGGCTGCTGCGATCGCGCCAGGCTTCCGGCCGGCCGCCGTTCCGGCGCATCGCGCTCGAGACCAGCGGCCTCGCCGATCCGGGGCCCACGCTCTACACGCTCTCCGCCGACTCTTTCCTTGAAGCCTCGCTGCGCCTCGACCGTGTCGCCACGACGATCGACGCCGTGCTGGGAGAGACTACCCTCGACCGTTACCCCGAAGCCGTGGCCCAGGCTGCCGTCGCCGATCTCCTGCTATTGACCAAGACCGACATGGCGCCTGTCCCGGACGGCCTTCTCCGGAGACTGGCATCGTTGAATCCCATGGCGCCGATTTCCGATGCCCGCGATGTCGAGGCGAGCGACCTGTTGTTCGGCGGCGTGCCGAGAGCGCTGCCGCGACCACGACCGCATGCGGCGGCGGTGCATGCCCATGGCATACGTGCGGTGTCGCTGCGGCTGCAGCGGCCGATGAGTCGCCTCGGCTTCGCCATGGCGCTGGGCGGCCTGGCACGCGATCACGGCGAGAAGCTTTTGCGCGTCAAAGGGCTGGTCGAGTTCTCTGACCGGCCGGGCGGACCGGCCGCCATTCACGCCGTGCAGCACACGCTCTATCCGCCGCGCTGGCTGGAACACTGGCCGGATCCTGACCGGGCCAGCCGGCTCGTCTTCATCGTGCGCGATCTCGAACCGGACGAGATCCTGCGCCGCTTCGCCGACGGCGAACCGGCGTGCCTCGATATTCCGGCAGGAGTGACCTGAATGCTCGATCTCGCCATCACGGGGGGCACTTGCGTGCTGCCGACCGGAACCCAGGCCGCCGATATCGGCGTCAAGGACGGACTCATCGCCCTGGTCGGCGGGCCGGGCTCGCTGCCTCAGGCAGCGCGCACCGTGTCGGCCAAGGACCGGCTGGTCATTCCCGGCGGCATCGATCCGCACATCCATTGCCTGATGCCGGTGCGCGCGCCGGGCCGGCCCGACGTGCTGACCGATCCGCCGTCGCAGGTCAGCAAGGCCGCCCTGCACGGCGGCACCACGACGCTGATCGACTTCGTGCAATGCGTGCACGAGCGTACCATCCAGCAGTCGATCGAAGCGACCCAGGCGCAATGGAAGGACGCCTGCTATTGCGACTACGGCTACCATCTCACGCTGATGGGCGAGGTGCCGGTGCCACATTTCGGCCAGCTTGCCGACGCCATGCAGGATGGGCATGCCAGCATAAAGATCTTCACGACGAATATCCGGCCGGGAAACATCGGCCGCATGGTGCCGCACGGCCATATCTGGGAGGCGCTTAAGGTCGTGGCGGGGGCAGGCGGCATCGCCTGCATCCATGCCGAGGACAACGACATCGTCATGTTCATGTACGACAAGCTGATGCGCGAGAACCGCGTCAGCTTCGAGCACATGGCCGAGGTCCACAACGCCCTGTCCGAAGAGCTCTCGTTCAATCGCGTGATTCGTCTCGCCGAGAATGTCGAGGGTGCGGCGCTCTACATGGTGCACGTCTCGGCGGCCACTGGAGTCGCCGCGCTCGAAGCGTCGCGTGCTCGCGGCTTCCCCATGTATGGCGAGACGCTGCATCAGTACCTGCTCTACAACGCCGAGGACTACAAGCGGCCGGGTGGCCAGATGTTTCATACCTACCCGTCGCTGAAGTATCCCGAGGACCAGAAGCGGCTGTGGCAGGCGACCAACCGGGGTGCCATCCAGGTCATTGCCACCGACGAGCTGTGCTGTCCGCTGCGGGTCAAGCTGCAGGGCAGTCGCATCGACGACACGACGGGCGGGAACTCCGGCGTCGAGCCGCGAGTCGGGCTGATGTACACCAACATGGTCACCAAGCGCGGCTACTCTGCGGCGCATTTCGTCGACATGATCTCGAGCAACGCCGCCCGCATCATGGGCCTCTATCCGCGCAAGGGCGCCCTGGCGGTGGGCTCGGATGCCGACATCGTGCTGCTGCAGACCGGGATCGAGAAGACCATTCGCGCCGGCGACCTGCACGAGACCGACTACACGCCCTGGGAGGGACATGTCGTGACGGCGTGGCCGACCGCGACCATCCTGCGTGGCAACGTCGTCGTGCAGGACGGCGCCTTCCACGGCGACCTCAAGCACGGGCAATTCCTCAAGCGAAAAGTCGCCGACGAGATCCGCAACCGTCCGGCGGTCTAGACTAGGTTTACGCGGCGAGCTGGCCCGACGTGCGTTCAGCCACGTGACGCGCGCTGCCGCGTCGTCGCCGCGTCATCGACCACGCCGGCCGCCGAAACGACGACGCCGTAATCCTTGAGCGCCGTCTCGACGGAGACGACGCCGTCCAGCACGTCTTCCGCCACCTTTGCCGGATCGCGCTCCAGCGGGTCGCCATAGCCGCCTCCCGCCGGGCCGTAGCACACGAAGCGGCCTTCCTTGCCGATGCCCATGTAGGGCACCTTGGACGGCAGCGCCTTCGCGTCTTTGGCGCCGGGCGCGAAGAGGTCGAGCTTGGCCGGCATGCCTTCGCCGCCGCCCAGGAACCCCCATGGCCTGTAGCGATGGCCTTCGCCCTCGACCGAGGCGCCGCCGTCGCTCAGGAACGCGAACTCGCGCACCGAGCCCAGGCCGCCGCGCCACTTGCCTGCACCGGCCACGTCCTCGCGCAGCTCGTAGCGCAGCACGCGCAGCGGCAGATGGGTCTCGATGTCCTCGATCGGGTTGTTGCGGGTGTTGGCGTAGAGCGTGTCGACGGCGTCCATGCCGTCCTTGCCCTGGCGGCCACCGTAGGAGCCTTCGAAGATCTCCATGTGCACCCAATGGGTCTCGTCCTTCAGCCCCGAGAAGGCGATGACCTTCAAGTTGCCGATCCCGGCCGAGACGTTGCCCGGCATCGCCGCCGACAATGCCTTCATCACCGTGTCGGCGAGCTGGTTGCCCGGACAGAAGCGGGCAATGGTCGGTGCGGGGAAGGTCGGGTTGGCGAGGCACCCCTTGGGTGCAACGATGGTGATCGGCCGGATCAAGCCGGCATTCACCGGGATGTGGCCGTGCACCTCGGTGTCGAGCAGCACCGAACGGATGGTGAGCCAGATCGCGATGTCGGCGGTGCCTTCCAGCGGCATGTTGATCGGCCGGTCGGGCACTTGCGGCGCCGTACCGGTCAGGTCGACGACGAGGGAATCGTCTTTCTTGGTGATGGTGACGACGATCGGCAGTTCCTTCTTGGACGGGTCGTCGCTGTCGAGGTAGCCGTCGATCGCGGTCTCGGCGCGATAGACGCCATCGGGCAGCCGGGCGATCGCCTGGCGCATCAGCCGCTCGGCGTGGTCCATCAGCGCGGTGCAGGCGAGATCGAAGGTTTCCAGCCCGTAGCGCTCGACCAGCTCGGCCATGCGCTCGGCCCCGATGCGCGCGGCGGCAACCTGGGCGTCCATGTCGCCGACCACGAGATCGGATGCGCGGATATTGTCGCGCACGATCTGCCAGACCATGTCGTTCTTCACGCCGCGGTCGTAGACCTTGATCGCCTTGAACTGCAGCCCTTCGGCGTAGGCGTCGATCGCCTCGACGATGCCGCACGAGCCCGGCGACAGCGCGCCGATGTCGAGATGATGCGCCGTCGTGGCGGCAAACCCGATGAGCTTGCCCTGGACGAATACCGGCACGATGAAGGCGACGTCGGGGCCGTGGCTGGCACCGGAATAGGCGTCATTGTGCATGACCACGTCGCCCGGCCGGAACTGGTCGCCACGGTCGGCCAGGATCTTCAGGACACCGCGGACGTAGCCGGGGATGGGACCGGACTGCAGCGGCGTGGACTGCGCCGATTCGGCGAGGCCGCGCCCCTCGGCGTCGACCAGAGCGGCTCCGAAATCCTCAGATTCGCGGATGATCGAGGAGTAGCTCATGCGCATGAGCTTGTAGCCCATTTCGACGGCAATATTTTCGAGCGCGCCCTGGATCACCGATGTCGTGATCGGGTCGATGCGGTCGGGCTTGGGGATCGGCTGGCGGAGCGGGGCGGTGGACATGGTGTTACTCCCTATCTTCACGTCATTTCGACCGGAGCAGCGCGGAGCGCTGCGTCGTGGAGGGATGACGAGGGTAGCTAAGCATCGGACTTCCGAATGATCAGATTTCCCGCCGCATCAGCCTCGAAGCTGTGCTGCGGCGGCACGACGGTGGTCGAATCCATCTGCAGCACGATGGCGGGACCCGGAATGCGTTCGCCCATCGGCAAAAGGTCTCGGCGATAGAAGGTCGTGGGATGGTCCGCGAGCTTGCCGCCGACACGGAACGTGCCGGTCCCCTGGCGGACCTTGGCCGCGTCGAGCGACTTCGAAGTGCCGACCGTCGGCCTGGCGATCTTGGCGGCGCTGGCGGCGCCGATCAGGCGCAAGTTCACGATCTCGATGCCGGAGTCGGCGAAGTGGTGGCCGTATTCGCGGCGGTGCACCTCGTGGAAGGTCTCGAAGACCTTGGCGAGCACCTTGTCGTCGATCGGCCCGTCAGGGATGGGCACCTTGAGCTCGTAGCCCTGGCCGACATAGCGCAGGTCGCCGCGACGCTCGAAGACGACGTTCGCGAGGTCGACGCCATCGGCCGTGAATCGCTCGGCGAGTTCCTTGGCCATCGCGGCGAAGTCGGCGTTGATGCGTGCGAGATCGGCCGCCCCCGAGACCTGGAACGAGGTGCGTATGGCGTCGTAGCGCAGGTCGCTGATCAGCAGGCCCACCGCCGAGGTGATGCCGGGATGCGGCGGCACGATCACCTCGGGGATGCCGAGCATGTCGGCCACTTCCGCGCCATGCAGCGGCCCCGCACCGCCGAATGCCACCAGCGCGTAGTCGCGCGGATCGATGCCCTTCTGGACGGTTCTGGAGCGGATGGCGTTGGCCATGTTGGCGTTGATGACTGTGATCACGCCTTCGGCCGCCTCGCGTTCGCTCATGCCGAGCTCGCGAGCCAGCTCGCCGATGACGCGCCGCGCCGCGACCTCGTCGAGCGACATGCTGCCGCCCAGGAAGTTGCCGCGATCGAGCCGGCCCAGCACGACGTTGGCGTCGGTCACCGTGGCGCGGTTGCCGCCGCGGCCGTAGGCGGCCGGGCCCGGCACGGCGCCCGCCGAGCGCGGCCCGACCTTGAATGCGCCGGCCTGGTCGACGAAGGCGATCGAGCCGCCGCCGGCCCCGATCGTGTGCACGTCGATCATCGGCACCAGCACGGGGAAGCCGGCGATCCAGGTGTCGCGCGCGGTGGCTTCGCCGAAGCCGCCCTGGGTGACGATGCCGATGTCTGCCGAGGTGCCGCCGATGTCGAAGGTGATGAGATTGCGCCGCCCGGACAGGCCGCCGGCCCAGTCCCCGCCGATCACGCCGGCCGCCGGGCCGGACAGCAGGGTGAGGACGGGCCGCTCGGCCACCATGCCCGGTGTGGCGACACCGCCATTGGAGGCCATGATGCGCAGGTCGGCCTTGAAGCCCGAAGATTCGATCTCGGCCTCGAGCCGCGTCACGTAGTTGCGCACCTTGGGGCCGACGAAGGCGTTCATCGCCGTCGTGGTGAAGCGCTCGAACTCGCGGAACTGCGGCGACACCGACGAGGAGGTCGTGGCGAAGCATTCGGGATATTCCTCCCGAACGATTTCCATGGCGCGCGCCTCATGCGAGGCATCGAGGTAGGAGAAGAGGAAGCAGATGGCGATCGCCTGGACGCCGGCGTCCTTCAGTTCTCGCACGGCCTGGCGTACGCCCGCCTCGTCGAGCGGCTCCAGTACTTCGCCCTTGGGTGGCACCAGCCGCTCCGTCACCGTCTTGCGATGGCGGCGCTTGACCAGGGGCCGGTCCTGCCAGGGGATGTCCTGCATGATCGAATAGTGCTGCGGCCGCTGATGGCGGCCGATATGCAGGATGTCGCGATAGCCGCCGGTGGTGATCATGCCGGTGACGGCGCCGTCGTGCTCCAGGATGGCGTTGGTGGCGATCGTGGTGCCGTGGAACACCACGTCGATGGTCTCGCGCGGGATGCCGTACCTGTCGCAGAGCGCCATGAGACCCGCGACCACGCCGCGCGAGGGATCGTCCGGCGTTGTGGATACCTTGTGGACAGCCGTCTCGCCGGCCTCGGTGTCGGCATAGACCAGGTCCGTGAAGGTGCCGCCCACGTCGACGCCGATCAGCCGCATACCGTCGCTCCCTCTTTCGACTTTCGAGTGTCGCGCAGTTTCATGCCCGACACACCCCCCTGTAAAAGGGAGCAGGCAGTCGAAGGCAAGAGCTGCGCCATCGGGTGGCGATTTCCTCCCGCGGCTATTTTACAGTACTGGCATGGGGCTTGCTTCCAGGGGGACCGATGGTAACGAAGCCCGACATTGAACTGGTGGCCGTGACCAAGCGCTATGGCGAGACCGTGGCGGTCGACCAGGTCAGTCTGCGCATCCCGGCGGGCTCCTATTGCTGTCTGCTCGGTCCGTCGGGCTGCGGCAAGACCACGACCTTGCGCATGATCGCCGGCCACGAGGAGGCGAGCGAGGGCGACATCATCCTGGGCTCCGAGAACATCACCTACGCGGCCCCGGCGGCGCGCGGCACGGCGATGATGTTCCAGAGCTACGCCCTGTTCCCGCATCTCGACTGTACCGACAACGTTGCCTTCAGCCTGCGCATGCGGGGCGTCGACAAGGACAAACGCCGCACCCGCGCCCTGGACATGCTGAAGCGCGTGCAGATGGAGCCGTTCGCCGGCCGCCTGCCGGCCCAGCTCTCCGGCGGTCAGCAGCAGCGCGTGGCCCTTGCGCGTGCTCTGATCACCGATCCGCAGGTGCTGCTGCTCGACGAGCCGCTGTCGGCGCTGGATCCCTTCCTGCGCGTCAAGATGCGCGAGGAGCTGAAGGCACTGCAGACCCGGCTCGGCATCAGCTTCATCCACGTCACGCACAGCCAGGACGAGGCGATGGCGCTCGCCGACCTCGTCGTGGTGATGAACCAGGGCAAGATCGAGCAGGCGGCGACGGCGCGCGAGGTCTTCAACAAGCCGGCGTCGGCCTTCGTCGCGCGCTTCATCGGCGGCCACAATGTGTTGCCCGCCGCCGTGGCGCGCGCCAAGGGCGAGGGCGAGTTCGTGGCGATCCGCGCCGACCGTATCACCGTGCAGCCTGGCAACGCACCGGTCGATGCCACATCGATCGCCGGCGTCACGCGCTCGGTGGAATATCTCGGCTCGACCGTGCAGGTCGGTGTCGATGTCATGGGACTTGAAACCTTGTCGGCCGTGGTGGCGGAAGCGCGTTTCGACGCCAATCCCGTAGCGCCCGGCCAGCCTGTCGTTTTGTCGTGGGCGCCCAAGGACGTGCATGTTCTCGGGCGATAGAGAGAGAAGGAGGTACGTCAGATGGCACGTAAACGGAATATTGGACGCCGCGGCATCCTGAAGGGCACCGCGGGCGTCGCGGGTGCGGCACTCGGCAGTGGCGCGATCACCGGCTTCCCGGTGATCTGGGCGCAGAACAACAAGAACATCACGCTTCGCCAATGCGGCACCGGCGTTTCCGCGATCAACGAGATCGCCGAGAAGTGCAAGGCCGACCTCGGCATCACGCTGCAGATGACGGCGCTCGATTCCGACGCCGTCGTGCAGCGCGTGGTGACCCAGCCGAACTCGTTCGATATTGGCGATATCGAATACTGGATGTGCAAGAAGGTCTTCCCGGGCGGCAACCTTCAGGCGATGAACGTCAAGAAGATCAAGTACTTCGACAAGATCGTGCCGATCTTCACCTCGGGAAAGTTGAAGCCCGATTCGGTGATCGCCCAGGGCACGGCGCCCAACACGGTGAGCTTTGTCGAGGGTGCGGGCTCGAACAAGTTCGCCAAGGGCCAGACCGAGTGGTTCACCATGATTCCCACGATCTACAACGCCGACACTCTGGGCATCCGCCCGGACCTGGTCGGCCGCAAGATCGAGAACTGGAAGGACATCCTGGACCCGAAGTTCAAGGGCAAGACGTCGATCCTCAACATCCCGTCGATCGGCATCATGGATGCCGCGATGATCTGCGAGTCGGCCGGCATCATGAAGTACGGCGACAAGGGCAACATGACCAAGGCGGAGATCGACAAGACCATCGATTTCCTGATCAAGACCAAGAAGGACGGCCAGTTCCGCGCCTTCTGGAAGACATTCGACGAATCAGTCAACCTGATGGCCTCGGGCGAGGTCGTGATCCAGTCGATGTGGTCGCCCGCCGTCTCGGCGGTGCGCGGAAAGGGCATTCCCTGCACCTACCAGCCGCTCAAGGAAGGATATCGCGCCTGGGGTGGCGGTCTTGCGCTCGCCAAGCATCTGCAGGGCGCGCAACTCGACGCGGCCTACGACTACATCAACTGGTACCTCTCGGGCTGGGTCGGCGCGTTCCTCAACCGCCAGGGCTACTACTCGGCGGTTCTCGACACCGCCAAGGCCAACATGACCGAGGATGAGTGGGGCTTCTGGATGGAAGGCAAGCCCGCCAAGGGCGACATCAAGAACCCGCAGGGCCAGGTGGTCGAGAAGGCGGGCGCGGTGCGCGACGGCGGCTCGTTCTACGAACGCATGGGCGCCGTTGCCTGCTGGAACGCGGTCATGGATGAGGACCGGTACATGGTTCAGAAGTGGAACTCGTTCATCGCCGCGTAGTAGCTTTTCTCCCCGGCGACGCCGGGGAGGTGTCCGCCAAGCGGACGGAGGGTCAGACATCAGAATCATGACGCATGACCCCGCCGTCGGCACAAGACGCCGACACCTCCCCTTCGCGGGCTCCGCGAAGGGGATGGATGCTTTCTCATGAAGCGCGTTTCTGCCTGGGTGACCTATCTGCAGGTGGCGCCGCTGGCGCTGATCTTCCTGTTGTTCCTGGTCGTCCCGATCGCCACCATCATCGTGGTTAGCTTCTTCGACTACAACACGACCCAGATCATCCCCGCCTTCCTGCTGCAGAACTACGAGGAGCTGCTGCTCTCGCCGGTCACCTGGGCAACATACCTGCAGACCATCCAGTTCTCCGTCATCACCTGGGCGCTCACTCTGGTGATCGGCTTCACCGTGGCGTACTTCCTTGCCTTCGAGGTGCGGTCGACGACCTGGCAGATGGTGCTGTTCCTGGTCTGCACCATCCCGTTCTGGACCTCCAACGTGATCCGCATGATCTCGTGGATTCCGTTCCTGGGGCGCAACGGGCTTGCCAACATGACCCTGATGCAGCTTGGCCTGATCCGGGAGCCGTTGGAATTCCTGCTGTTCTCCGACTTCGCCGTCGTGCTGACCTATGTGCACCTCTACACACTGTTCATGGTGGTGCCGATCTTCAACTCGATGATGCGCATCGACCGCAGTCTGCTCGAGGCGGCGCGTGATGTCGGCGCCTCGGGCTGGCAGACGCTCTGGACCGTTATCGTGCCGCTGTGCAAGCCCGGCATCGCGATCGGCTCGATCTTCATCGTCACCATCGTCATGGGCGACTTCGTCACCGTTCGCATGATGAGCGGCGGCCAGAGCGCCTCGGTGTCGCTGATGATGATGAACGCCATGTCTCTGCTGCAGTATCCCGCGGCGGCCGCCAACGCCGTGATCCTGCTGCTGCTCGTGCTCTTCACCGTCGCCGCCATGATGAGGCTGGTCGACATCCGCAAGGAGCTGTGAGGTGATCGGGCGCCGCCGTGGTCCTGGCTTCTGGCTCCTGGCCGGCTTCTTCGGCCTGTTCGTGCTGTTCCTCTACGGGCCCACCCTCACGATCCTGGTGCTGTCGTTCCAGGGGCCGTCGGGCGGGCTCACGTTTCCGATGAACGGCGTGTCGGTGCACTGGTTCAAGAACCTGTTCGAGAAGCAGATGGTCGGCGACTTCGCCGGCTCCCTGCAGCGCTCGATGATCCTGGGCGTGGCCGTCATGTTGGTGACGGTCGGCGCCTCGTTCTCGGCCGGACTCGCCTTCCGCAGCCGCTTCCGCGGCTCGGCCTTCATCTTCTATCTCGCCATTGCCAGCCTGATCGTGCCCTCGATCCTGATCAGCCTTGGCATCGGCCTCCTGTATCGCGTGCTGGGCTGGGACGCCGCCTGGTACAGCTCGGGCTTCGGCGCCCACTTGACCTGGACCCTGCCGTTCGGGCTCCTGATCATGTTCGCCGTCTTCAACCGGTTCGACCGGCGCTACGAGGAGGCTGCCCGCGACCTCGGCGCCACTTCATTGCAGACCATCCGTTTCGTCGTCGTGCCGATCCTGCTGCCGAGCCTGATCGGCGTCGGCCTGTTCGGCTTTACGCTGAGTTACGACGAGTTCGCGCGCAGCCTCTACACGTCGGGCACCTTCAATACCCTGCCGCTGGAGATCTACGGCATGACCACCAACGTCACGACGCCGGTGCTCTATGCGTTAGGCACCGTGACCACGGGCGTGTCGTTCCTGGTGATCGCGCTGGCGCTGGTCTCTTTCACCTGGGTGCGTCGCCGCCGCCAGCGCCATGGCAGCGACGCCGGCAAGGCGGCGTGACCGCCCGCCGCGCCAAGGTGCTGCGCCTGCCGACGGCGGGCCCGAACGACACCGCGCCGCTCGCTGCCGCCCTCGATCGCGGCGACATCGATCCCACGACCATCGTCGCCATCGTCGGAAAGACCGAGGGCAACGGCTGCGTCAACGATTTCACCCGTGGCTACGCCACCCTCGCGCTAAAGCTGCTGCTCGCCGAGCGCCTGACGTGCCCGATGGCCGAGGTCGAGGCTCGCGTCGCCATCGTCATGTCGGGCGGCACCGAAGGCGGGCTCTCGCCGCACCTGCTGGTGTTCTGCCGGGAGGCCACGACCGAAACGGCAGCCGGCTCGCGTCTTGCCATCGGCGTCGGCCTGACGCGCTCCTTCAAGCCCGAGGAGATCGGCCGCGTCGGCCAGATCGAGGCGACCTCGCAGGCTGTCGTCTCGGCCATGAAGGACGCGGGTATCGGTTCGGCTGCCGACGTCCACTTCGTCCAGATCAAATGCCCACTGCTCACCAAGGAACGCATCGAGGAAGCCGTGCGACGCGGCGCGACCGTGGCGACCGACGACACCTATCATTCGATGGCGCTTTCGCGCGGCGCCTCGGCGCTGGGCGTCGCCCTGGCGCTTGGCGAGATCGAGGACGCTCCGGAAGCTGCCGTGTGCCGCGACTGGTCGCTCTATTCCAGGGTCGCCAGCACGTCGGCCGGTGTCGAACTCTTGCGCAACGAGATCGTCGTGCTGGGCAACGCGCCGGGCTGGGCAGGGGACCTCGTGATCGATCACGATGTGATGACGGACGCCATCGACGCCGATGCCGCCCGCCGCGTGCTGTCGCGGATTGGCGGCGAGACCGTCGCCGTCCTGGCCAAGGCCGAGGCGTCGCCCAGCGGCGAAATCCGCGGCCGCCGGCACACCATGCTCGACGACAGCGACATCCATTCGACCCGGCACGCCCGCGCCCTGGTCGGCGGGGTGCTGGCCGGCGTGTTCGGCGAAACACTGCTCTACGTATCGGGTGGCGCCGAGCATCAGGGCCCACCAGGCGGTGGGCCGGTGGCTATCATCGGGAAAGCCTAGCGCTTCGCAGACGCAAGCGACGGACGGGCTGTCTACCGCTGTGCCACGGCCACGCGCGCCTTCACGTCGGCCAGCTCCGGCGGATCGGGTCGCTGCCGTCCCAGCCGACGGCAGCGGCGCGGATTGCGTCGAAGATCCGGCGACGCGCTTCGGTCATGTGCGCCATCTCGATCACCGTTCCGGGATGGCCTTCGTTCCAGAGATAGACGAAGCGGCCGCGCGCGCTGTCGCCTTGCTGGCCGATCGTGTAGCCCGACCCCAGCGCCTTCTTCAGGATCTCGTCGTAGTCGACCGGCCAGCTCGACCAGTGCTGCATGCCCTCGTGACCGGCAGCCACGAAATCGCGATACATGCTGGGCGTCGCGCAGCGCTGCTGGATCAGCTCGAGCTGCACGTCGCCCGAGTTGGCGAGTGCGATCGACACGTGGATGTCGTCGTAGCGCGTGCCGCGGTAGCTGAACTCGGTGACGGCAAGCTTGTCCGTGTAGAACCACGGGCCGACACCGCAGACCTCGACCCAGTGCTTCATGGCGGCCTCGATGTCGCGGACAACGATGCCGACCTGGCGAAATTCGCCGAACAAACGACTCATCCAGAAATCCTCCCACGATCTGCCGGATCGTGAAGTGCGGACGACAGCCAGGCAACATCCTTGCTAAGGTCGCGGCATGAGCGATCCCTATGCTGGCCTTGGCGTTCGCCGCCGCATCAACGCCGCCGGTGCGCTGACGCGCCTTGGCGGCGCGGTCATGGCGCCGGAAGTCGTCGAAGCGATGGCAGCCGCGTCACGTGCGTCGGTGGACATCGGCGAGCTGCAGGACGCGGCCAGTGCACGCATCGCAGAGGTCACCAGCGCCGAGGCGGGACTGGTGACGACGGGTGCCGCCGCGGCGTTGACCCTGGCGGCCGCGGCATCGATCGCGCGCTGGGACGTTGCCAAAATGGCGGCACTGCCGCACGGCGAATTTCCGCGCGACATCCTGGTCCCGCGCACGCATCGCACCGGCTATGCCCACGCGCTGGCCGCATCGGGCGCGCGGCTGATCGACATCGGCCACAACGACCGCGGCACGGGCGCCGGCGTGCGCGGCCTCGAAGGGTGGGAGATCGAAGCGGCGCTGTCGCCCTCGGTCGTGGCCTTGGCCTTCTCGGTGAACGCCACGAGCCTGCCCGACCTGCCGGTAGCGGTCGCGGCCTGCCGCGCTGCCGGCATCCCGCTGATCGTCGATGCAGCCGCGCAACTGCCGCCCAAGGACAATCTCAAGCGCTTTATCGCCATTGGCGCCGACCTTGTCGCCTTCTCCGGCGGCAAGGCGCTGGGCGGGCCGCAGTCGTCGGGCATCCTGGCCGGCCGGCGCGACCTTGTGGCGTCGGCGCTGCTGCAGCAGCTCGACATGGACGTGGCGCCTCAGACCTGGTCGCCGCCCAAGCTTGTCGATCGCGCCAATCTGCGCGGCGTGCCGCATCACGGTATCGGCCGCGGCTTCAAGGCGGGCAAGGAGGAGATCGTCGGTCTGCTGACCGCGCTCGAGCGTTTCGTGACGGCCGATGATGCCGCCGACAACGCACGACTCGAAGCGCGCCTCAAGGCGATTGCCGCCGAACTGAACGGCCATGAGGCGACGCTGGTGCCGGCGTCGGTCACCGGCCGCGTGCCGGTGCTGGAGATCGCCGTCGCCGAAGCGCTTGCCGTGAGCGCACGCCTGCAGCGCGGCGATCCGCCGGTGCATCTGTCGGAGCGGCACGCCCAGCGCGGCGTGCTCACCCTCGATCCTCAGGTCCTGCTGCCTGAGCACGATGCGCCGCTCGCCGCGGCGTTGCGCGCCGTGCTTTAGGCGGCCTTCAGCAATCCGAGCTGCTGCAGCGCCGTCACGCCGTCATCCAGGCCGATCTCCTCGGCCACCTTGCCGTTTTTGACGCGCAACACGGTGACGCCGGTGAAGTGCATCTTGCGGCCCGACCGTGCCGGCAGGCCGCCGGCCAGAAAGTCGGTGAAGGCCGGCCCGGTGTGCGTGCCACCGCCTTCCCAGCGGCCGACGACATAGTCGCCCTCGGCAATCAGGTCGGCGGTGCCGCCGAATTCCAGATCGGGGAAGGCGGCGCGGAAATCGGTCATGAACTGCTTGATGTCGTCACGGCCTCGGCGCGGGGCATGCAGCGAGTACTGCAGCAGCATGTCGGGAGCGGCGAGTTCGTCGACGACGGCAAGATTGCAGGTCTTGCCCCAGAACTCGGTGAACCAGCGGCCGACGACTTCCTTGTTTTCCTGTTCCTTGGACATGGTGAGAACCTTCGGTTGGTGTGTCAGGCACCCCGACCCTAGGACTTCGAATGCTGGCACCGTTATCCGCCTGCTGATCGGTATTGGAAGCGCGAGCCTACGGCCCGCCGACAGCCGGCATCATGAGGACGAGCTGGCAATCAATCCGCGATCGCGCCCTCGTCGCGATAGGCCCAGCAGGTGTCGGGCGGAAGCGTCACCGCGATCTCGCCGTCCTGGTGGCGCGCCGAGGTGCCGAGCTCGAGCGCTTCCAGGCGCTGGCCGCCCAGCTCGACGTCGTAAAGGGTCTGCATGCCCTGATAGCGTCGTTCGATCACACGCGCGGCGAAGACGTTGGCCGGGCCGCGTTCGCCGAGCCGGATGTTCTCCGCGCGCAGCGCCACGCGCGCCTTGTCGCCGGCGGCAAGCGGCTGCGGAGTCCAGGCCTCCATGCGGCCGGCGGCGCCAAGATCGATCGTCGCCTTCCCGCCGCTGCATGCCAGCACCTTGCCCAGCAGCACGTTGGACGCGCCCGTGAAGTTGGCGACGAAATGATCGGCCGGACGATTGTAGATCTCGTCGGGGGCCGCCATCTGCAGCAGCTTGCCGTCCTTCATTACGCCGATGCGGTCGCCCAGTACCACGGCTTCCGCCTGGTCGTGCGTAACGTAGAGCCCGGTCATCCCGGTCTGCTTCAGGATGCGGCGCAGCTCGTCGCGCAGGCGGATGCGCAGCTTGGCGTCGAGGTTGCTGAGCGGCTCGTCGAGCAGCAACAGCTGCGGCCGATAGACCAGGCTTCGAGCCAGCGCGACGCGCTGCATCTGCCCGCCCGACAGCGACGTCACCGGCCGTTCGGCGTAGTCGCGGAGTCCAACCAGCGCCAGCGTCTCGTTGACCTTGCTGTTGATGTTGCCGCCCGCACCGTTGCGCCGGTGCTTCAGCGGATAGGCAACGTTCTGTCGCACCGTCATGTGCGGCCACACGGCGTACGACTGGAAGACCATGCCGATGTCGCGCTCGCGTGGGCTCACCAGGACGCCGCGTTGCGGCTCGGAGACGACGCGGTCGCCGATCGAGATGCGACCGCCGGTCGGATGTTCGAGACCCGCAACGCAGCGCAGGGTCGTGGTCTTGCCGCAGCCCGAAGGGCCCAGCAACACCACGATCTCTCCCGCAGGCACGTCGAAGCTGACGCCGTCCACGGCGGGCTTGCCCGTCGCGAACTGCTTGACGAGGTCCTTGATGTGAAGTGCGCTGCTCATTGCCGGTAGTTGTAGGTCTTGTTCCAGTCGTTGAGCCACGGCTCGCGCAGCTTCTCGAACTGCTCGAAGTTCGGCACCCACACCTTGATCACCTTGGGATCCCAGCCCTTGGGGAACGCAGGCGGCTCCTTCATCGAGGTGATGTTGCCGAGCTTGGCGATCTGGAACGACTGGCCTTCCTTGCTCAGCCGCCAGTTCATGAACAGTTTCGACGCGTTGGGGCTCTTGGATGTCTTGGTGATGCCGTCGGCGTAGGGGATGATCGGCACGCCTTCAGGCGCGAAGATAGCCTCGGCCGGCGCTCCCTCGACGATCTTGGTGTAGATGATGTTGTAGAGCAGGGGCGCGATCGAGACTTCGCCGCGCACCAAAGCGTCGGAAAGCGGTGCGCCCGACGGATAGAGGGCGATGCCGAGTGCCGCCTGCTTCTGCCAGTAGTCCTCGCCCAGCACCTGGCGCTCGAACATGATACGGGTCCACGTCGTGCCGCCCGACGGGCCGACCACCTGGCCGATCTGCTTGCCCTTGTATTCGGGGTTCAGAAGGTCCTTCCAGGTCTTGGGGGCGGTCTTAACGAGCTGGGTGTTGTAGGCGATCGCCCAGCCCAAGGTGACGCCCGGCCACAGCTTCGGCGAGACCAGCGCATCGGGCCGGTAGTCGGCGGCGTTGGGCGGCTTGTAGTCGGCGAACAGGTCCTGCAGCTCCAGCATCAGGCCGCGGTCGGAATGGTTGACGACGTCGGCGCCGAGCTTGCCCGCCGCCGCCTCGGTCTTGATGCGGGTGATGAGCTGGCCGCCCGGCGCACGCACCATCGCCACCTTGATCTTGGGGAAGGTCTTGTTGAATTCCTTGATGACCTCCTGCTCGGTCTCGGCGAAGTTCGCCGTATAGTAGGTCAGCCCACCTTCCTTCTCGGCGGCGGCAATCTCCTCCTTGGTGCCGAACTTGTCCTGCTGCGCCAATGCCGGCAGGCCGGTCGTGATGATTCCAGCCGTCCCGAGAACGGCGGTCCTGGTGAAGGTACGTCTCTTCATCGCTTTTGTTTCCTCCTGAAACTCTTTCAATTGAAGCGGGTGTTCTGGGTGGTCTCGCGCGAGATCCAGGTCGTAAGCCCAAGAAGGACTCCCAGGATCACGGTCTGCACCAGGCTGAACGCCGCGGTCTTTCCGACGTTACCGCCCTCGTAATAGTCGAGCAGCAGCACGGCCATCACGGTGGTGTCGCTGGTGTAGAGGAAGAGCGAGGATCCCAATTCGCGGATCGCCAGCACGAACAGCAAGGTCATCGACGCCACGACGCCGGGCTTTGCGAGCGGCAGCACGATGGTGCGGATGGTGCCCAAAAGGCCGCGGCCGCAGATCCAGGCGGCTTCCTCGAGCTCCCTGTGGATCTGCAGGAATGATGTCGACAGCGCCTTCACCGTGTCCGGCATGAAGCGTGCGACGAAGGCCAGCGCCAGGATCCAGATCGTGCCGTAGAGGCCGCCCGGCAGGCCGATCCACGCCCACAGGTAGGCGACGCCGACAACCAGACCGGGGATGGCGACGGGCAGCGTCGCCAGGAGGTCGATCGAGCGGCGGCCGGTGACGGTCGTGCGGTTCACCGTGTAGCCGATGGCGAAGGCGAGCGCGCCGCCGACCACGGCGGTGATGACGCCAACCTTCAAGGTGTTCCAGATCGACAGCATGGTCAGCGGATTGTCGAACACGCTGTTGAAATGGACCCAGCTGTACTGGCTCCAGTCGAGCAGCGCGTTGAAGTCCTTGAAGAACAGGAACTTGCGGAACGCGGCGATGACCAGCGCCAGGGTGGGCAGCACCACGACGACGAAGAGGTAGACCAGCGCCAGGCCGAAGGTGAACCAGCGCCACGAGCCGAGATTGAGAGCGCGCGGCCGGAAGGCCTTGCCGGCGACCGTGGCGTAGCTCTTGCCCGACAGCACCCGCTGCTGCGCCCATACCAGGATCGCCGTGACGACCATCAGCAGGATCGCGACCGCGGCGGCAGTATTGTAGAGCGGCGGACTCCACGCGGTGAGCTTGAAGATGTAGGTGGTGAGCACGCTGATGTTGGCGGGCGCGCCCAGCGCCGCCGGCACGCCGTAGATGCCCAGCATGACCACGAAGGAGAGCAGGGAGCCCGCCAGGATCGCCGGTGCGATCAGCGGGAAGGTGACGGTGAACAGCGTGGTGAAAGCCGAGGCGCCCGACACTTCCGAAGCCTCCTCGAGGCTCGGATCCATGTTCCTGAGCGCCGAGGCGGTGAACATGTAGACGTACGGCGCATAGTAGATGCCGAACACAATGATCAATCCGCTCATCGAATAGAAATCGAAGCGGAAGTCGGTACCCATCCATTTGAGCACGGTGTTCAGCAAACCCGTCTTGGGCGAGCCCAGGATGCCCCAGGCGACGCCGGCGACGAGAGGCGGCACGAACAGCGGGATCATGCTGGCGCCGGCGATGAAGCCCTTGAACGGCGTGTTGGTGCGTACGACGATCCAGGAGAAGGCGAGGCCGATCACCACTGCCAGAATGGTGCCGCCGCCGCAGGCCACGATGGCGTTGAAGAAAGCGAGGTGGACGTTCTCGTTGGCAAGCACGTCGAAGAAATGCTTCGCCGACGGCCGGAAGGCGCCGAACCCGTCGACGATCGGATTGGAATCGCTCAAGGCGCCGAACACCAGCATCAGGAGCGGATAGATCACCAGGAATGCCAGCAGGAACAGCAGCGCGCCGACCCATAGCGGAGCGGCCCACCGTCGCGGCGCGTGCGTGGTGTCGCGGGCAGCCGGCAGGGCTTCAGCACTCGTCGCGGTCAACGCGAACAACTCCTCCCAATAGCGGCTTCAGGCGCCGACTTTGTCTTCATTCCCTGTGTAACCGTAGCGCATCGTGCTTGCGGGCGCTACGTCTTGCAGGTGCGCGGAGTCGTCGCCCGGAAGTGTGCATCCGGTTCGTCGTCGCCATCGCTTTGGCTGGTCGTGATTTCTCGACGGCGCGCCGATGTGCTCGTCGACATGGTTAGATCCATCAGGCGAGGTCGCGAATGAGTACAGGAATGCGGAACCTCGTTCCGCAGGCAATGCCGGAGAACAGACGGACGATGATCTTCCGCGCGCCGTAGCCCTTCGCGTTTTTCGACGTTAGTTTTTGTCGATGGAACTCCGGACACACGACCGATACGGCTATGTGCCTCTGCGTGGCCGCGCCGACTACACTTGGCCGAATGGCCGAAGGCTCGCCGTCTATTTCGCCCTCAATCTCGAGCATTTCTCCTACGGCGAGGGGCTCGGAGCGGAACTGGCGCCGGGTGGACCGCATCCCGACATCCTCAACTACGCTTGGCGCGACTATGGCAACCGTGTCGGCGCGTGGTACATGCTCGAAGCCTTCGATGCCCTGCGGCTGCCGATGGCCGCCCTCGTCAACAGCACGATGTACGACTACGCGCCAGCCCTGGTCGCTGCCTGCCGTGCCCGTGGCGACGAGATCGTGGGGCATGGCCGGACCAATGCCGAGCGCCAGGGCGAGCTCGACGAGGCGGCCGAACGTGTGTTGATCGGCGACGCGACCCGGCGCCTGACGGAAGGCGAAGGCCGACCGCCGGAAGGCTGGCTTGGGCCGTGGATTTCGCACAGCCACGTGACGCCCGACCTGCTGGCAGAAGCGGGCTATCATTACCTGCTGGACTGGTGCATGGACGACCAACCCATCTGGTTCGCCTGCCGCGACGACAGGCGCATCCTTGCCGTTCCCTATCCACAGGAAGTGAACGACATTCCGCAGATCGTCGGCCGCAAGATTGGCGGCGAGGCGTTCGCCGACATCGTCATCGACCAGTTCGACGAGATGCTGGAGCTGTCGGCGACACGCCCGCTGGTGATGGGTGTGGCGCTGCATGCCTATCTCGTCGGCCAGCCGCATCGACTGCGGCATCTGAAGCGCGCGCTGCGTCACATCGCGAAAAATCGCGAACGCATCTGGCTCACGACTCCTGGCGCGATCGCGCGGCATTGCGTTGATCTTCCAGCCGGCGTTGTTCCATAACGATCCGTCATCCCGAGCGAAGCCGCCCGAAGGGCGGCGCAGCCGAGGGACCTCTTCTTGTCGATGCATCGACAGAACAGGTCCCTCCACTTCGCCTCGCTGCGCTCGGCTCCGGTCGGGATGACGAGTAAGGGAGATGCCATGCGCCTGTTCACCGCGACGCTCGCTACCGAGACCAACACTTTCTCGCCGCTGCCGACCAGCATCGAGAACTATCGCGAGTCGGTTTTCCTGCGGCCGGGTGAGCATCCCGCCGATGCGCCTCGGATGTGCACGGCGCCACTGTTCGTCAGTCGCAAGCGCGCCGAAGCGGAAGGCTTCGAACTGATCGAAGGCAGCTGCTTTGCCGCCAGCCCCGCCGGCACGACCAATCGCGCCGATTACGAGGCCATGCGTGACGAGATTCTGGGGCAGCTCGAGGCGGCGCTGCCGGTCGACGGCCTGCTGCTCGGCCTGCATGGCGCGATGGTTGCGCACGGCTACGATGACGTCGAAGGCGACATCATCGAACGGGCGCGTGCACTCGTCGGGCCGAAGTGCGTGATCGGCGTCGAGCTCGATCCACACTGCCATCTCACCAAGAAGCGCGTGTCGGGCGCCGACATCATCGTCCTCTACAAGGAGTTTCCCCACACCGACGTCGTCGAGCGCGCCGAGGATGTGCTCGATCTGGTGCTGGCGACCTTGCGTGGCGAGGTGAAGCCGGTGATGTCGGTGTACGACTGCCGCCAGATCCAGAGCTATCCCACCACCATCCAGCCGATGCGCGGCCTGGTCGACCGCATCAAGGCCATGGAAGGCAAGGACGGCATCCTGTCGGTGTCGATCGCTCACTGCTTTCCCTACGGCGATGTCGCCGAGATCGGCACGCGCGTGCTGGTGGTCGCCGACGGCGACAAGAAGAAGGCAGATGCCTTGGCGACCAGTCTCGGCGAGGAACTCGTATCGTTGCGCGGCAAGACTCAGCCGCCGTCGTTCGACATCGCGGCCGGTATCGCCGAAGGCGTGGCCTTCAACGACCTGCCGGTCGTGATTGCCGATCCCGCCGACAATGCCGGCGGCGGCGCCCCGTCGGACAACACGGACATCCTGCGTCATCTGATCGCGAGCAAGGTGGAGAATGCCTGTCTCGGTCCGATCTGGGATCCGATTGCGGTACGCATCTGCTTCGATGCCGGTTTGGGCGCGAAGATCGGCCTGCGTTTCGGCGGCAAGATCGCGCCCAGCTCAGGCCAACCGGTCGATGCCGAGGTCGAGATCATCGGCCTGAAGCGCAGCGCCTGGCAGCGCTTCGGGCCGACGCAGGTTCCGGTAGGTGATTGCGCCGCCGTGCGCGTGGGCGGGGTCGATGTCGTGCTGATTGCCAATCGGACGCAGGCGACGGGGCTGGAACTGTTCACCAACGTCGGTATCGATCCGACTCAAAAGAAGATCGTGGTAGTGAAATCGACCAACCATTTCATGGCGGCGTACGGGCCGATCGCCAAGAAAGTCGTTTACGTCGAATCGAGTGGACCGTTACGCCGTGATCACAGAAAGGTCCCGTACACCAAGGTGGAGCGTCCGATATGGCCGCTTGATCAGGACGCGAAACCGCGGGGGCTGATCTTCTGATGCGGTCATTCCGGCCAAGCGAACGATCTCATCGCCGCTTCCGAGGGCGCGAGATCCGTCGCTTGGCTCCGGATGACAAAGGGCGCGGCTTTGCATAGTTTGTGCATGGGATCGGGGAGTTTGAGAGGGAAAAATGATGTTTCGGACAATGGCCAGCCTTGCAGCGTCGCTGGCCGCACTCGCTTTGCCTGTCTCCGCGATGGCGCAGGAGAAGGTCTTGAAGGCGGTGATGCATGCCGACGTGCGTGTCATCGATCCGATCTGGACGACCCAGACCATCGCCAACATCCATGGCGCACTGGTCTACGACACGCTGTTCGGCAACGACGCCGACCTCAAGCCGCAGCCGCAGATGGTGGGCAAGTACGAGATCAGCCCCGACCGTCTGACCTACACGTTCACGCTGCGTGACGGGCTCAAGTTCCACGACGGCTCGCCGGTCACGACCAAGGACGTGATCGCATCGCTGAAGCGCTGGGGCGCCAAGGACGGTGTGGGCCAGCGCCTGCTGGGCTATGTCACCGCCCTCGACGCGGTCGACGACAAGACCTTCAAGATGGTGCTGCGCGAGCCCTACAGCATGGTCCTGGAATCACTGGGCAAGAACGGCAGCTCGATTGCCGCCATCATGCGCGAGAAGGACGCGATGACCGACCCGCAGCAGCAGGTCAAGGAATCGGTCGGCTCCGGGCCGTACGTCTTCGCCAAGGATCAGTGGGTGCCGGGCAGCAAGGCGGTATACCTCAAGAACAAGGACTACGTGGCGCGCACCGAGGCGCCGTCGTCGTTCGCCGGCGCAAAGATCCCAGGCGTCGACCGCATCGAGCTGGTATGGATCTCCGACCCGCAGACGGCGATGTCGGCGCTGGTCAACGGCGAGATCGACTTCTACGAGAACCCGAACATCGACTTCCTGCCTCTGCTTGCCAAGGCGCGCGGCGTCAAGTTGATGAAGACGGGCAACATCGACAGCACGCTGGGCATGATCCGGCTCAATCATCTGCATCCGCCCTTCAACAACGCGAAGGCGCGGCAGGCGATGTACTACCTGATCAACCAGGAAGACTTCCTGCGCGCCATCATCGGCGATCCGAAGTACTACCGGGTCTGCCACGGCCTGCTGACCTGCGGCGGCCCCTACGAGAACGACGGCGGCACGTCGCTTGCCAAGGAGTACAACCCCAAGAAGGCGCTGCAGCTCTTGAAGGAAGCGGGCTACAACGGCGAGCCGATCACCATCCTGGCCACCACCGACCACAACACCATCACGCCTGCCACCCAGGTGCTGATCCAGGCCATGCGCGAGGCCGGCATCAACGTCGACGTGCAGTCGATGGACTGGGGCTCGGTCGTGTCGCGGCGCTCGAAGAAGGAGCCGCCGGCTCAAGGCGGCTGGAACATCTTCATCACCACGACCGGCGGCGTTAACTCCTCCAATCCGGTGCTGCACACCTGGATCGGCGCGGCCTGCGACAAGGGACTGTTCGGCTGGCCGTGCGATCCCGAGATCGAGAAGCTGCGCAACGCCTTCGGCATGGCGTCGACCGAGGACGAGCGCAAGAAGATCGCCAAGGAACTGCAGACCAAGGCGATGGAGAACGTCGTCTACATCCCGTTCGGTCAGTGGGATGCGCCGCTCGCCTACCGCGCCGACCGCATCGACGGCATCGTGCCAAACCCCGGGCTGGCGGTGCTCTGGGGCATTACGAAGAAATGATCGTGCCAGGCCGCGTCCGCGCGCTCCTTGCGCGGACGGCGGCGAATGAGGTTTCGTGACCGCCTATATCATCCGTCGTCTGTTTGCCACCCTGCCGGTGATGGCGGTGGTGGCGCTGTTCGTGTTTTTCCTGCTGCGTCTCGCGCCGGGGGATCCCGCGGCGATCATCGCCGGCGAGGACGCCACCACCGAGGCGATCGAAGCGGTGCGTATGAAGCTCGGCCTCGACCGGCCGATTGCCGAGCAGTTCGTCGTCTGGCTATGGGCGTTGCTGCAGGGCGACATGGGCGTGTCGATCTTTTCCAACCTGCCGGTCACGCGGCTGATGGCCCAGCGGATAGAGCCCACGATCGCCCTTACGCTCTCGACACTGCTCGTGGCCGTGTCTCTCGCCATCCCCATCGGCGTGGTGGCGGCCTGGAAGGCGCGCAAGCTGGTCGACCGCCTGGTCATGGGCTTCGCCGTGCTGGGCTTCGCCCTGCCGGTGTTCGTGCTGGCCTACGTCCTGATCTACTTCTTCGCCGTGCAATGGCAGCTTCTGCCGGTGCAAGGCTACCAGCCGCTGAGTGCCGGCTTATGGCCATTCGTAGAGACCCTGATCCTGCCGTCGGTGGCGCTCGGCGTCACCTATATGGCGCTGATCGCCCGCATCACTCGCGCTTCCATGCTGGAGGTGCTGCAGCAGGATTACATCCGCACGGCCAACGCCAAGGGCCTGGCGACCGACCGCGTGCTCCTGCTGCATGCACTCAAGAACGCCTCGGTGCCCATCGTCACCGTGATCGGCATCGGCATCGCTCTCCTGATCTCGGGCGTCGTCATCACCGAGACCGTGTTCAACATACCGGGCCTCGGCCGCCTGACCGTCGATGCCGTGCTGAAGCGAGATTATCCCATCGTGCAGGGGCTGATCCTGGTGTTCGCTGGGGTCAAGGTCGTCGTGAACCTGATCATCGATATCTCCTACGCCTTCCTCGATCCCCGAATCCGCTACTGACATGGCCGTCATCACCGACGATCTAAGCCCGCTGCCGCCGCGCCGGTTCTCGCTGTGGACTTCTATCCGGCGCAATCCGACCGTCGCCTTCGGCGCGGTCATGCTTGCCCTGCTGATCCTGATGGCGGTCTTCGCGCCGCTGATCGCCACGCACGACCCGTTCAAGATCGCGCCGGTCAACCGCCTGCGTCCGCCATCGGAACGCTGGTGGTTCGGCACCGACCAGTTCGGCCGCGACGTGTTCTCGCGGACGATCTACGGAGCACGAGTGTCGCTGATCGTCGGCCTTTCGGTCGCGCTGATCTCGAGCGCGCTTGGCCTGGCCCTCGGGCTTGCCTGTGGCTATTTCAAGCGCATCGACGGCATCGTCATGCGCATCATGGACGGGTTGATGGCGATCCCCTCGATCCTGCTCGCCATCGCCCTGATCACCCTGGCGCGGCCCGGGCTCGGCATCGTCATCGTCGCCATCATCGTTCCCGAAGTGCCGCGAGTAGTGCGCGTGGTGCGTGCCGTGGTGCTCGCGATCCGCTCCCAACCTTATGTCGAGAGCGCCATTGCCGGCGGCACGAGGAACATGAAGCTGCTGGTGCGGCACGTCCTGCCCAACACCCTGGCGCCCTTGATCGTGCAATCGACCTATGTCTGCGCCTCGGCCATGCTGATCGAGGCGGGGCTGAGCTTCCTCGGCGCCGGTGTACCGCTGGAAGTGCCGAGCTGGGGCAACATCATCGCCCAGGGCAAGACCTTCTTTCAGATCGCGCCCTGGACCATCCTGATCCCCGGGGCGTTCCTCGCCGTCACCGTGCTGGCGGTGAATCTTCTGGGTGACGGGTTGCGCGACCGGCTCGATCCACGATTGGCGAGACGCCTGTGAGCGCGATCCTCGAGGTCCGCGACCTCCACACCCAATTCCATACGCTGGACGGTGTCGTGCGCGCCGTCGACGGCGTGTCGTTCGACGTGGCGCGCGGCGAAACGCTGGGCATCGTGGGTGAATCGGGCTGCGGCAAGTCGGTGACGGCGCTCTCCATCCTGCGCCTGATCCCGGCCGAGACCGGCCGCATCGCCCAGGGTTCAATCCGCTTCGAAGGCAACGAGCTGACGCACCTCTCCGAAGAGCAGATGAAAAGCCTGCGCGGTCATCGCATCTCGATGATCTTTCAGGAACCGATGACCAGCCTCAATCCGGTGCTGACGGTGGGCACGCAGATCGCCGAGAACGTCGTGCGGCACCTCGGCGTGCCGTGGTCGGCGGCGCGCGATCGAGCGCGCGAGATGCTCGACCTGGTGCGCATCGCCGATGCCAGGCGCCGGCTTGACGAGTACCCGCACCAGCTGTCGGGCGGCATGCGGCAGCGCGTCATGATCGCCATGGCGCTTTCGTGCGATCCCCAGGTGCTGATCGCCGACGAGCCGACGACGGCGCTCGACGTCACCATCCAGGCGCAGATCCTCGACCTGATGATCGAGCTCAAGGAGAAGACAGGCACCGCCATCGTGCTGATCACGCACGATCTCGGCGTCGTCGCCGAGACCACCGAGCGTGTCGTGGTGATGTATGCCGGCCGCAAGGTCGAGGAGGCGCCGGTCCAGGACCTGTTCGAGAACCCGCTGCACCCCTACACGCGCGGCCTGATGCGGGCGATCCCGCGGCTCGACGTCGAAGCCGACGCCGCCGGTACGCGGCCGCGGCTGCAGGAGATACCCGGACTGGTGCCGATCCTGACCCAGCCGATCGTCGGCTGCGCCTTCGCCGCGCGTTGCCAGCTTGCGACCGATCGTTGTCGCGCCACGGCGCCGCCGTTCGTCGATGCCGGCAACGGCCACACCGTCGCCTGCTGGGAGGTCAAGCTGTGAGCGCGGCCGCGGACGCACCCGTCCTCGAGGTCGACGGCCTCGTCAAACACTTCCCGATCCTGGGCGGCCTGCTGCAGCGCCGCGTCGGCGAGGTGAGGGCGGTCGACGGCGTGAGCTTCAGCATCGCCAGGGGCGAGACGCTGGGCCTGGTCGGCGAATCCGGTTGCGGCAAGTCCACGATCGGCAAGACCGTGCTGAAGCTGATCGAGCCGACCGCCGGGCGCATCCTGCTCGGCGGCGAGGACGTGACCGCGCTGAAGCCCGGTGCGATGTGGCAGCACCGTCGGCGCATTCAGACGATCTTCCAGGATCCGTATTCGTCGATGAATCCCCGCCTGTCCGCCGGCACGATCGTCGGCGAGCCGTTGGAGAACTTCGGCATCACGCGCGGCGGCGAGACCGGCGAGCGGGTCGCCCAGCTTTTCCGGCGTGTCGGGCTGAGGCCCGAGGCCATGCGCAAGTACGCCCACGAGTTTTCCGGCGGGCAGCGGCAGCGGCTCGGCATCGCCAAGGCGCTTTCGGTCAACCCCGAGCTGATCGTGGCCGACGAGCCGGTGTCGGCGCTCGACGTCTCGGTCCAGGCGCAGGTGCTCAACCTGCTGATCGACCTGCAGGAGGAATACGGGCTCGCCTATCTCTTCATCAGCCACGACCTCGCCGTGATGCGCCACATCAGCCATCGCATCGCGGTGATGTATCTCGGCCGCATTGTCGAGCTCGCGGACAAGCGCACGCTATTCACTCAGCCGTTGCACCCGTATACCGAGGCCCTGCTGTCGGCCGCCACCGCGCCCGATCCCAAGCGGCGGCGCAAGCGCAAGCGGATCGTGCAGGGCGACGTGCCGAGCCCGGCCAAGCCGCCGCCCGGCTGCCACTTCCACAC
>CADECW010000012.1:37915-54153 GCA_902825855.1 uncultured Rhodospirillales bacterium
GCGTTGTCTGCGGCTGTGGAGCGGTCCATCGCCTGCCCGAAGTCGGCGAAGACAGCATCGCCATGGCACAAGCGGAAGTGCGCAGGGCGCCACCACCGCAGCGCCGCTCTGTCTCCGAACTCGAAGTAAGGCGGAGCTTGCGGACGGCCATCCAGCTGGTCAAGGCCGAGGCCGCCAACCTCTGCCACGAGATGGCTGTTGGCGTGTGCAGCTGGAATTTCATGGTGTCGCCCGATCGGGACCTGAATGCCGCTGCCATGGGATACGGCCACATAGTGCTCAATCGCGGCATCGTCGAGTATACCGCCACCGACGAGGAGGTCTGCCTGGTGGTGGCCCACGAGATCGGCCACCACGCCGCCAACCATGTCGCCAGAGGCACGAGCAACCAGATGATCGGCGCCCTGATTGGCATCGCGGCGGTTACCGCCGCCGGTGTCGCTGCCGGCGGCCGGCCCGATCCCAGCGCGACGCGGACAGCGGGCGAAATCGGCGCCACGATCGGGCGCCTTTCCTTTTCCAAGGAGCAGGAGCGCGAGGCCGACTACCTGGCCGCATTGATCATGTACCGGGCCGGCCTCGATCTCGACAAGGCGCGCGGCCTTGTGGTGACCATGGCGGCCAGCTCGGGCCGCATGCAGACGACCTTCCTCGATACGCACCCGGCCGGGCCCGAGCGCGTCGCCGCCTGGGATCGCGCCGTAGGCGAGATCCGTGCGTCGAACGGACGGTTGCCGCCGCGCGCCTGATCAGTGTCGGGCGCCCGGCGCCGTGTCCCGCAGGTAGGTGAGGGCGGCCTGCACGCCGCCGGTCTTGTGGGGCACCTTGGCGAGGCCCAGCGCCATCTCGACGCCCGACAGCGTGCCCAAAAGCATGAGGTCGTTGAAGTCGCCGAGGTGGCCGATGCGGAAGACCTTGCCCGCGACCTTGCTGAGGCCCTGACCGAGCGACAGGTTGAAGTTCTCCAGTGCCATCTTGCGAAAGGCGTCGGCATCGTGGCCTTCGGGCATGACGATGGCCGTCAACGAACCGGAGTAGGCGCCGGGATCGCTGCACAAGATCTCCAGGCCCCAGGCATTCACGGCCGTGCGTGCCGCCTCGGCGTGGCGGGTGTGACGGGCGAACACCGCGTCGAGCCCTTCCTCAAGCAGCATGTCGCAGGCCTCGTTGAGGCCGTACAGCAGGTTGGTCGCGGGCGTGTAGGGGAACCAGCCGTTGGCGTTGGCGGCCAGCATCTCCTCCCAGTTCCAGAACGCCTTGGGCATCTTCGAGTTTTTCGACGCCGCGACCGCCTTCTCGCTGACGGCGTTGAAGGATAGGCCGGGCGGCAGCATGAGGCCCTTCTGCGAGCCCGCTACCGTCACGTCGACACCCCAGGCATCATGTCGATAGTCGATCGAGCCAAGCGACGAGATGGTGTCCACCAGCAGCAGGGCAGGGTGGCGCGCCGCATCGATGGCGCGGCGTACGGCGCCGATGTCGCTCACCACGCCGGTCGAGGTCTCGTTGTGGACGATGCACACCGCCTTGATCGTATGGTCCTTGTCGTCCTTCAGGCGCTTTTCGATGGCCGCCGGATCGGCCGGCTTGCGCCAGTCGCCGCCCATGAACTCGGACTTTATGCCGAGTTTGTCGGCCATCTTCTTCCACAACGATGCAAAGTGACCCGTCTCCCACATCAGGACGAGGTCGCCGGACGACAGCGTGTTGACCAGCGCCGCTTCCCACGCGCCGGTGCCCGATGCGGGATAGACGATCACGGGCTGTTTGGTCTGGAAGACCTGGCGCACGCTGCGGAGGACCTTCTTGGCCAGGGCATTGAACTCGGGCCCGCGGTGATCGATCGTCGGATGATCCATCGCCCGCAGGATGCGGTCGGGCACGTTCGTCGGCCCGGGGATCTGCAGGAAGTGCCGTCCGCTGGGATGTGAGTTCAGGCGCATGGTGGGGTTCCCGATGTTGGCCGACGACGTTAGACGAGGCCCTGCGCTGCCATAGCGCGGCCTTGCATTTTGTATACAACGTGCCAGACTGTGTCCACACGTACCGATGGACGGCTTCAACATAGCAATCGCCCGATCGACGCTGCCCCAAGTGGCGGCGGAGCGGCTGCGCACGCTTATCGTCGAAGGCGTTTTGGAGCCTGGCGCGCGGCTCAACGAGCGCGAGCTCAGCGAGCAGCTGGGTGTCTCGCGTACGCCGCTGCGCGAAGCCTTCCGGCTGCTGGCGGCCGAAGGCCTGTTGCTGCAGATGCCCAATCGCGGTGTCCAGGTGTTAGCGCTCTCGCGCGAGGATGTGCGACATGCCTTCGAGGTCATGGCCTCGCTGGAAGGCCTCGCCGGCGAGCTCGCCGCAGCCCGCGTGACCGACGCCGACCTCGACGAGTTAAGGGGCCTGCAGGACGATCTGGAGAGCGCCCACCGGCGGCTCGACCTGCCGGCTTACTATCGCGTCAATCGCGCCATCCACGACCGCCTGAACTCGATCGCCGCCAACCCGGTGCTGGCCCAGACTTACCGCACGCTCAATGCACGCCTGCACGCCCTGCGCTTCCGGTCGAACTTCAACCGGGCCAAATGGGACCGTGCGGTAGCGGAACATCGTTCCATGCTCGCAGCCCTTGCGGCGCGTGATGGCGCTGCGCTACGTGACCTCCTCGTCCGGCATCTGCACGCCAAGCTTCAGGCAGTGCTGGAGACGATGAAGAGGCAAGACAAGACGTAGTACTTGGGAGGAGAGTAAGCATGACGTACCGCACCTCGCGCCGGCGCGCGCTGCAACTGGGCCTGGCCGCCTCGCTGGCGACGCCCGGGATGGCGCGCGCGCAACAGGGCTGGCCGAGCGGCCCGATCACCTGGATCAATCCATTCCCAGCCGGCGGTGGCACCGACGTGTTCGCGCGGCCGCTGGCGGCGCAGGTCGGCGAGCAGCTCGGTGTGCAGATCCTGATCGACAACAAGGGCGGCGCCGGTGGCACGGTCGGTGCTTCGCAGGCCGCCAAGATGAAGCCCGACGGCCAGACATTCCTGGTCGGCGCCGTGCACCACACCATCGCGCCCTCGATCTACAAGACCCTCGACTACGACCTCGAGAAGAACTTCGAGCCGATCACCATGATCGCGCTGGTGCCGCAGGTGATCTCGATCAACCCCAACCGCGTCCCGGTGAAGACCGCGGCCGAGCTGGTCGAGTACGTGAAGAAGAATCCCGGCAAGGTTAACTATGCCTCGGCCGGCGCCGGCACCGCCCATCACCTGGCGGGCGAGCTGTTCAAGCTCGAGACCAAGACCGACATCGTCCATGTACCCTATCGCGGCGCAGGTCCGGCGATGCAGGACCTGCTGGCCGGCAACGCCGACATGATGTTCGACGGCATGGGCACCTCGGCGCAGCAGATCAAGGCCGGCAAGCTTCTTGGGCTCGCGGTGGCGACGCCCAAGCGCACGGCCGAGTTCCCCGACATGCCGACGGCGGCCGAGATCGGTGCGCCCAACTGGATCGTGTCGACCTGGTATGGCCTGTGGGCCATCAAGGGCACGCCGCAGCCGATCGTCGATCGCATGTACCAGGAAATCGTGAAGGCGCTGCAGTCGCCCAGGCTGCAGGCCATCTGGAAGGAACAGACGGCGCAGTTGGGCGGCGAGACTCCCCAGGAGTTCGCCAAGCGCATCCGCGCCGAGATCGAGAAATGGCAGAAGGTCGTTGACGCGGCCGGAGTGAAACTGGACTGAGCACGCTCGAACAAAACCTGCGCCGCACCATCAAGGGCGACGTCCTTTTCGACGCCGCCTCGCGCGGGCGCTATGCGACCGACGCCTCGATCTACCAGGTCGAGCCGGTGGGCGTCGTGCTGCCGCGCGACGAAACCGATCTCGCGCTGGTCATGGACGTGGCGCGCGATGCCAGGGCTCCGATCCTGCCGCGCGGCGCCGGGACGTCGCAATGCGGCCAGACGGTCGGCCAGGCCCTGGTCGTCGACGTGTCGAAGTACATGCGCGAGGTCGTCGGCTTCGACAAGAACCGGGCCGAGGTCACGGTGCAGCCGGGCGTCGTGCTCGACCAGCTCAATGCCTGGCTGAAGCCGCACGGCCTCTGGTATCCGGTCGACGTCTCGACCTCGGCGCAGTGCACCCTGGGCGGCATGGCCGGCAACAATTCCTGCGGGAGCCGCTCGATCCGCTACGGCAACATGGTGCACAACGTCGCCTCGATCGATGCCATCCTGGCGGACGGGCAACGTGCCCGGTTCGGCTCGGCGCGACCCGAGGACATGTCGGCGGCCGTGCGCGCCATTGCCGACAGGGTGGCGGCACTCGCCTTGGCCGAACGCGACGAGATCGAGCGCATGTACCCCAAGGTGTTGCGCCGCGTCGGCGGCTACAACCTCGACATCTTCTTCCCGCAGTCGGAGCGGCCCTACACGCTCGACAACTCGGTGAATCTTGCCCATCTGCTGGTCGGCAGCGAAGGGACGCTCGCCGTCACCGAGCGCTTGACTCTGAAGCTGGCGCCACTGCCCAAGCACAAGACGCTGGGCGTAGTGAACTTCCCAAGCTTCTACAAGGCGATGGAAAGCGCGCAGCACATCGTCAAGCTGAAGCCGACCGCTGTCGAGCTGGTCGATCGCACGATGATCGAATTGGCGCGCGCCAATCCCGCTTTCCGTCCGGTGATCGAGCGCGCCCTGATCGGCGAGCCCGAGGCCATCCTGCTGGTCGAGTTCGCGGGCGAGGAGCGCGAACCGCAGCTGCGTGACCTGCAGCGCCTCGTCGAGCTGATGGGCGATCTCGGATTGCCGAAGAGCGTTGTCGAGATGCCCGAGCCGGGGCCGCAGTCCGCGCTGTGGGAAGTGCGCAAGGCCGGGCTCAACATCATGATGTCCATGAAGGGCGACGGAAAACCGGTGTCCTTCATCGAGGACTGCGCGGTGCCTCTGGAGCACCTGGCGAACTACACGCAGCGCCTGACCGACGTGTTCACCAAGCATGGCACCAAGGGCACGTGGTATGCCCATGCCTCGGTCGGCACGCTGCATGTCCGGCCGATCCTCGACATGCGCAATGAGGGCGCGGCCAAGATGCGGGCGATCGCCGAGGAAGCCTCGGCGATGGTGCGCGAATACAAGGGCGCCTTCTCGGGCGAGCATGGCGACGGGCTGGTGCGCTCGGAGTGGGTGGCCTGGCAGTTCGGTCCTCGGCTCACCAGGGCGATGGGCGAGGTCAAGGACTTGTTCGATCCGACCGGCCTGCTCAATCCCGGCAAGATCGTTCGTCCGAGCAAGATGGACGACCGCTCGCTGTTCCGCTTCAAGCCGGGCTACAGGAACGTCGCGTACAAGCCAGCGCTCGATTGGTCGGCGTGGAACGTCCAGAACGATCCCATGACCGAGGCGCTGACCGCGCCCGGCAGCGGCGGCGACCTGACCGGCGGCTTCGCCAAGGCCGCCGAGATGTGCAACAACAACGGGCATTGCCGCAAATTCGATGCCGGCACGATGTGCCCGTCCTTCCGCGTCACCCGTGACGAGCAGCATCTGACGCGCGGCCGCGCCAACACGCTGCGACTCGCTTTGTCGGGACAGCTCGAAGGCGCCCTGACCTCCGAGGCCGTCGCAGCGGCGATGGACCTGTGCGTGAGCTGCAAGGGTTGCAAGCGCGACTGCCCGACCGGCGTCGACATGGCGCGCATGAAGATCGAGGTGCGTTCGGCGCGGCGCATGGCCAAGGGCCTGCGCTGGCGCGACCGTCTGATCGGCAACCTGCCCGAGATCGCGCCGTGGGCGCGGCGCGTGCCCTGGCTGTTCAACCTCGCCTGGTTCTTCCAGCCCTATCTCGGCTTCGCCAAGCAGCGCCGCCTGCCGCAATGGCGCAGCGACACCTTCCTCGCCACCACCGAAGTCGACCAGGATGACGTCACCGTGGTGATCTTCGCCGACACCTTCTCCAACAATTTCGAGCCGCATGTGCTGCATGCGGCACGGCGCGTGCTGCAGGCCGCCGGCCATCGCGTCGCCGTCGCCTGGCCAAACATCGGCTCGCCGGCGCTGTGCTGCGGCCGAACCTATCTGGCGACCGGCCAGGTCGAGAAGGCGAAGACGGAGGCGCGGCGGCTGCTGCAGGCGCTGCTGCCCTTCGTCGCCCGCGGCGTACCGATCGTCGGCCTGGAGCCCTCGTGCCTGTTCACCCTGCGCGACGAGTTTCTGGCGCTTGGCCTCGGCAAGGACGCCCAGGCGGTTTGCGACAACGCCTTCCTGCTGGAGGAATTTTTGGCGCGCGAGAAGAGGACAGGGCGGCTGCAGCTCGCGCTGAAGCCGCTGCCGCAGAAGGCGGCGTTCCTGCACGGCCATTGCCACCAGAAGGCGTTCGGCGCCATGAGCGCCGTGCAGGAAGTGCTGGCGCTGGTTCCGGAACTCGCCGTAAGCCAGATCGAATCGAGCTGCTGCGGCATGGCGGGCAGCTTCGGCTACGAGGCAGAGCACTACGAGACATCGATCGCCATGGCCGAGCTGTCGCTGATGCCGGCCGTGCGCAAGGCGCCGGCCGATGCGTTGATCGTCGCCGACGGCACCTCCTGCCGCCATCAGATCGCCGACGGCAGCGACCGCCAGGCCAAGCACGTGGCTGAAGTCCTGGCCGCCGCGCTGGCATAGTCCTCTCCCGCATAGCGGGGCAGGAGCGAGCTCTTCGTTGCAGCCCCGTCATCGCTATGGCACGGTCGGCGACCGATGCAACGACTCAGAAATCCCTATTCCAGCGCTGAAATCGACCGCGCCAGCCATGAGCGCGAGAACGACGAGCGCATGATCGAGCTCGCCTCGTCGGGCGCCGCTCGCTTCGTGCCGATCGACACCGAGAAGAACCTGGTGACGAGCGGTGGCAATCCCGAGGCGGTGTTCCTGCAGGGAATGATGGCGCGCGCCGTCGTCAACCAGGCCGACCATCAAATCTTCCTGGGCTATGTCGAAGGTACGCCCTATTTCGCCGTCGACGTCACCGGCAAGGACGTGCCGCTGAAGGACCTTGGCGAGTTCGTCGACCTGCGCCAGGTCGGCGCGCTCCTGTTCGCGCGCGAGGGCTCGATCCTCGCCTATGCCCGCGGCATGACCTACTGGCACCGTCGCCATCGCTACTGCGGCGTGTGCGGGGCCAGCACCACGGTGACGCGCGGCGGCCATGTCCGCCGGTGCACCAACGAGAACTGCAAGACCGAGCATTTCCCGCGCACCGATCCTGCGGTGATCATGTTGGTCCATCACGGCGACAAGTGTCTGCTCGGGCGCAGCCCGCACTTCCCGCGCGGCATGCATTCGACCCTGGCGGGTTTCGTCGAGCCGGGCGAGAGCTTCGAGGACGCGGTCGCGCGCGAGGTCTACGAGGAGGTGAGGGTGCACGTGAAGAACGTGACCTATCGCTCCTCGCAGCCCTGGCCGTTCCCCGCCTCGGTCATGATCGGCTTCCACGCCGAAGCCGAGTCGCTCGACTTCGACGTCAACAAGTCCGAGCTCGAGGCCGCGCGCTGGATGAGCCGCGAAGACTTGAAGCCCGAAAATCTGCCCAAGGACGGCTCGTTCTTCATGCCGCGCCGCGATTCCATCGCCCGCCGTTTGATCGAGGAATGGCTGGGCCACGAGGCTGGCCCGTCCATCAATGGCTGAAGGGAGCGCGGACCTCCCGCCCGCTTCCGGGACGAAAGGAACAGAATGACCGCCCAGCTCTTCACATCCGTCGAGCTCGGCGGCGTCACACTGCCCAATCGTATCGTCGTCTCGCCGATGTGCCAGTATTCGGCCGTCGACGGCAGCGCCCAGCCCTGGCACCAGGTGCACTACGGCATGTTGGCGATGTCGGGCGCGGGCCTGCTCTGCATCGAGGCCACGCATGTCGAACGCGAAGGTCGCATCACGCAGGGCTGTCTCGGCCTCTACAGCGACGAAAACGAAGCCGCGCTGAAGGCGATCGTGGACTGGGCGCGCGCCTGGATGCCGACGGTCAAGCTCGGTATCCAGCTCGCCCATGCCGGTCGCAAGGCCTCGGCGCAACGGCCGTGGAAGGGCGGCGGTCCGCTCACGCAAGCCGATGCGCCCGATCTGCCGTGGACCACGGTCTCGGCCTCGACCGTGCCCTATGATGCCAAGTGGCACACGCCGGTCGCTCTCGACGCGGTCGGACTGATGCGAGTCAAACAGGCCTTCGTCGACGCCACCCTGCGCAGCGCCCGGTTGGGCTTCGACGTCGTCGAACTGCACGGCGCGCACGGCTATCTCCTGAGTCAGTTCCTCTCGCCGCTCAGCAACAAGCGCAGTGACGAGTACGGCGGCAGCGCCGACAAGCGTCGTCGCTTCCCGCTGGAAGTGTTCGAGGCCTGCCGCAAGGCCTGGCCGGCCGGCAAGGCGATGGGCATGCGGCTGTCGTGCGTCGAATGGGTCGAGGGCGGGGTGACGATCGAGGACACGATCGAGACCGCGCGCCAGCTCAAGGCGGTGGGCTGCGATTTCGTCGACGCCAGCTCGGGCGGCAATGCTGCAGGCCAGAAGATCCCGGTCGCACCGGGTTACCACGTCGAGTTCGCGGCCCGCATCCGCAAGGAGGCGGGCATAAAGACCTGGGCGGTCGGCGTCATCACCGAGCCCGAGCAGGCCGAGGCCATCATCGCCTCGGGACAGGCCGACTGCACGGCCCATGCACGTGCCTTCCTGCTCGATCCGCGGTGGGGCTGGAACGCCGCCCGCGCGCTTGGAGTCGAAACACCGCCCTTGCCGCTGCCTGCCGTCCGCGCCACAACTATTCTGCCGTTCAAGCCTCAGCCCACCTTGGCCAGGGCGGCTGACTAGAGCGGAGACTTTATGCCAAGTGTGCTGCTGGCGGAGGATGAGTTCCTCATCCGCGCCGTGATGATCGATGCCTTGAGCTCGGCTGGCCTCGAATGCATCGAGGCGCCGACCGGCCAAGCCGCTCTCGACGTCGTGACCGGTTCGACGCCACTGGCTGTCATCATCGTCGATATCGGCCTGCCCGACATGTCGGGCGAGAAGGTGATCGAGGCCGCGCTTCGGCACCGTCCCGATGTGCCGATCATCCGCTGCTCGGGCAATAACGCGCCGCCGGCCGTGCACGGCCCGCGTATCCACGTCTTCGCCAAGCCGTACAGCGTCGAGGAGCTCGCGAAGTTCGTGGCATCTCTCGTCCGCGAGGCCTGATCTCAGGGCGCGCGAAATCGGTTATCCTGTCGGTCGATGAGCGATACCGCGTCCCCGCCGGCACCATCGAAGCCTGAGCCTCGAAAGCCCGAGGCGCCGGCGGCTGACGCAACTGTCCCTGCGACCAAAGTCGGAGAACCGCCCGGGCAGCCGGTGCCGTCCGCGCAGCCGGTGCCGCCGCCTGACCCGCAGCCGCCCGTAGCGGCGGCTGCCCCTGCACCCGCATCTGCACCCGCACCCGCTCCTCAGCCGGCGAGCCATGTGGCGAGCCGTATGCGGCGCCTGGCGGCTGTCATCGCCACGCTTTTGACCCTGCTGGTGGTCTGGGAGGTCGCGACCTACTACCTGGCCTACACCGACGATGCCTACGTCCGCTCCGACCTCATCGGCGTGGCGCCGGAAGTGACCGGCCCGATCATCTCGCTCTATGTCGTCGACAACCAGCAGATCAAGAAGGGCGAAAAGCTCTACAAGATAGATCCCACGCCCTTCCAACTCGAGGTCAACACGCGCCAGGCCCAGATCGAGGAACAGACCGCACTGGTCAAGGTGGCGCGGGAGGAGCTCGACACCGCCAAGGCGGCGCTCGATTCGTCCACATCGGCGCACACCTACGCCGTCGAACAGCAGGCACGCTACGCCGTGCTTGCCGCCGAAAACAACGCGCCGCGCGCCGAGCTCGACCGCGCCAACAACGAACTTCGCCGCACGGCGGCCGAGAAGACTGTTGCCGAGATCGCCATTGCCAAGGCCGCCACCAGCGTCGCTGTTCACAAGGCCGCGCTGGATGTCGCCACGGCGGAGAAGGCCACTGCCCTGTGGAAGCTCGACAAGACCGACGTCAACGCGCCGGCCGATGGTTGGATCAACAACCTCACGGTCCGCATCGGCGACACCGCGACCGTGAACATCCCCAACATCGGCATCGTCGATGCCCACGCCTGGCGCATCATCGCGAACTACAAGGAATACTACATCCGGCCCTTCGCCATCGGCGGCACCGCCTGGGTGTGGCTCGACAGCGAGCCGTGGCGGCTCCACAAGGCGCGCATCACCGGCATCGCCCGCGGCATCAGCCGCGATCCGCAGGCACCCATGCTCCTGCCTTACGTCGCGCCGACCACCGACTGGATCCGTCTGCAGCGGCGCATCCCGGTGACCATCGTGCTCGAGGAGATGCCGGGCGACGGCCGATTGTTCATGGGCGCGGACGCGCGCACCTTCGTGTTCCCGCGATGAATCGGTATCTCCACCATTTCGTCCACGAGGTCCGCCATCTCATCGTCGAGACCTTCGACATCGCCTACGACACGCTGGTGAAGTTCGGCCGCGAGCTCGGCGAGCTCGGCGAGGCGCCGGACCGTGCGCGGCAGGCTCTTGTCGCCGCCTGCTCGGTCGTGCTCGCGACGTTCCTGGCACTGCTGCTCGAGATCCAGGCGCCGTGGTGGGCGGCGGTCAGCGCCTTCATGTCGGTGTCGGCGACGGGGGCCGCCTCGCTGCGTCGGGGTGTCCTGCGGCTGGTCGGTACCGCCGCAGGCGCGCTGCTGGGCTTCATCATGGCGAGCTGGCTGCCCTACGATCATTTCGCGCTCTACCTGTTCGTTGCGGGCATCACGATGCTGGGCGTAGTTGCCATGCAGGTGAGCCCGCACGGCCTCGCCTGGATGTTCCTCAGCATCACCGCCATCCTGGTGCTGCTCGAGTGCCTGGCCGATCCGTTGCTCGCGGCTTCGGTCGCCTACTACCGGATGTTCGAGGTCGTAGTCGGGGTATTGTCGGCTATCATCGTGGCCAACCTGATGCTGGGCTGGCATCGCGAGCCCCCGCCCACGGCCCCGGGCTGGCGCCACCTCCTCGGCGCGCAATGGCCGGTGGTCCTTCACGGCGCACGCTCGGCGATTGCCGCCTGCGCGGTGCTGGCGATCTGGCTGGCGCTGGAGCTGTCGCAGGTCGTGGAAATGGCCATCACCATCACCGTTGTGATGGCTGCTCCTGTGGTCGCCGATGGCGGTTTCGGCACTCGGCATGCCGTCGCCACGCGATCGGTGCAGCGCTTCCTGGGATGCCTGCTGGGAGGCGCGGCAGCAATCGCCTGCCTCGCTCTCGGCGTCGAATCTTTCGTGTGGTGGCTTGGCATGATCTTCGTCGCCGTCTGGATCGGGATGCACATCCAGGTCGGGCCGCACGGTGTGGGGTATGTCGGCACCCAGGCCGCTTTCGTCTTCATCGTCACGCTGGTCCAGGGCGCGGGGCCGCCCAACAGCATCATGCCGGGCGTCGACCGCTTCGCCGGCGTCGTCGGTGGACTGGCGATCCTGCTGGTCGTCTCGCTGGTGCTGTGGCCGTCGGACGAGGAGATCGCGGAGCAACGGGCCTCGGCGAAAGAATGAGCGCGACCGCATGAGCCCGATCCTGCGGGCCATCGTCGCCATCATCCTGTCGGTGATGTGCTTCTCGGTGCTCAATGCGCTCTCCAAGACGTTGGGCCAGCTCTACCCGGTGATCGAGGTCATCTGGGCGCGCTATGTCTTCGCTTTCATCCTGATGCTGCTGATGTTCCTGCCGCGGGCGGGGCTGGACCTCTTCCGCTTCCGCAACATCGGCAGCCAGATCGTACGCGGCCTGTTGCTGTTCTTTTCGTCGTTCCTGTACTTCCACGGCCTGGTGTACCTGCCGCTGGCGACGGCGGCGTCGATCTCGCTCACCAGCCCGCTGATCGTGACGGCGCTCTCGGCGCGCTTCCTCAACGAGCCGGTTGGCCCCCGCCGCTGGGCCGCCGTCTGCGTCGGCTTCATCGGCGCCCTGATCGTGGTTCGCCCCGGGCAGACCCATTTCGACTGGCATGCGCTGCTGATCGTCGCCAGCACGCTGTGCAGCGCCTTCTACCAGCTCTTCTCGCGGCGCTACGGCCCCTCCGAACGCGCCGACGCGTCGGCGACGCTCGCGACCATCGTCGGCACCGTGGCCGCCGCACCGTTCGTGCCGTTCGAATGGCTGACGCCGACATCGTACTGGCATTGGGCGCTGTTCGCCGGCATGGGAGTCATGGCGGGTGTCGGCCATTACTTCGTGACCATCGCCTACAGCCAGGCGCCGGCCGCCGCCATCGCGCCATTCAACTACCTGCAACTCGTCGGCGCCGCTTTGCTGGGCTACCTGCTGTTCGGCGACATCCCCGATTTCTGGAGCTGGGTCGGCGCGGGGGTCATCGTGGCCTCGGGCCTCTATATCGGCCATCGCGAGCGCATCCGGCACCGGCTGTCGCAGCAGGCGCCGCCGCCGCGCAAGAGCTGACGCTCCAGGCGTCGAACTCCGAGGCTCCCGAGTAAGAATTGATCACCTGACTAACTTTTGGGCGTCCTGTCGTCGTGAGCGCAGCAAACGACGTCAGGAGATCCTTCGCTGCGCCTGAGATGGCGGACGGTGGCATAGCGCTTGCACGGCTCTTCGCAGCGCAGGCCGCATCAGCGGTTCTCTTCGGTTGGCGTGCCGACAAGTTCAATGACGGCCGTCCTGGTGGCGGCCGGCAGGGAGTTCGTCAGGAGCCAGATACCGACAAAGCCAATCCCATCTTCAAGAAACCCGCTCGACGAGGAGGCCCGTCATGTGTGATCGCATTGGCTGTACGCATTTCCCCAAGCTTTCCGAGATGAACTTCGCGGGCGTCGCCGCGCCGTCTCGGCGGCGCTTCCTGCAAGGCACCGCCGTCGCCACCATCAGCATGGGCCTGCTGGGCGGCACCGCCCATGCCGGCGCCCCGGTGAAGTCGACCCACGGTTCGGGCTTCTGCAACCTCAACATCTTCCTCGCCCATTCGCGGCAATATTCCAAGGCGGCCGGCACCGAGCTGGTGTTCATCAACACGCCAACCTCGGCCGAGATGGTGACCTTCCTGGGCATGGGCCAGGTCGATGTCGGCTTGATGCCGTACACCAGCTTCATGGCGCTCTATGACAAGGGCGCGCCGGTCAAGATCGTGGCCGGCGGCGGCGTCGAGGGCTGTGCCATCGTCGCGCGGCCCGGCCTCGATTCACCGCAGAAGCTCAAGGGCAAGACCCTCGGCACCTTCCAGATGGATACGCTGGAGGTCATGCCCTACGACTACCTCAAGAAGAACGGCATCGCCTTCAAGGACGTGAAGGTCCGTTACATGGGTAACACGCCCGAGGCCGTGGAGGCTTTCAAGGCGGGCGCCATCGACTGGATCTGCACCATCGAGCCCTATGCCTCGGCCCTGGTGAACGACGTCAAGGGCGCCGTCATGCTGACCGACGGTATCGACCTCTACGGCAAGGGCTACACCGACTGTGTGCTGGCCGCGCGCGCCAGCCTCATGAAGGACAACCCCGAGGGACTGAAGGCCATCATCAAGGGCATGATGCAGGCTCAGCTCGACGCCGAGACCAAGACCGAGGAGGTGCTGAAGGAACTCGTCGGCAAGTACTACAAGACCTCGATGGAGAACGCCAAGATCGCCCAGGGCAAGCAGCCCGCAGTCGTCGACGCGCGCAGCCAGACCGACTTCATCCTGCAGCGCACCGACAGCGTCGTCGAGATGGGCTACATCAAGAAGAAGCCCGGCCGCGATGCCATCGACTGGACCATCCTGGAAGCCGTGATCAAGGAGAATCCCGACCTCTACTCCAAGCTCAAGTACAAGTCGGCTTCGGCCTGACGATGGCGGTGGTCGATCGCGACGCCAGCCAGTCTCACGCCGGCAGGGGCGGAGTCGCCGCCAGGGCATCCCGCCCGGTGATGGCGAGCCGCTTCCTGGCAACCGTTGCCGGCTGGGATTGGCTCGGCAAGGCAGGCTGGACCTGCCTGTCGGTCGCGTTGTTCGCCGGCCTCTGGGAGCTCTGCTGGGCGCTCGGCTGGGCTGATCCCCAGCTCCTGCCGCCGCCGCACATCTTCCTGTCGAACTTCGGCGAGCAGGGAAAGTTCTTCAATACCGCCACCAGATGGCAGGTCGGTCAGTCGATGGGCGAGGGGCCGTCGGCCTTCGAATCGGTGATGATCACCGTCGCCGCCACCACCATGCGCGTGTTCGTCGGCCTGGTGATCGCCTGCGTTCTCGCGATCGGCGTCGGCGTCGCCGTGCGCTACTGGCACGTCATCGACAAGCTGGTGCTGCCCACGGTCACGCTGCTCTCGCCGGTGTCGCCGATCGCCTGGCTGCCGGTGGCGATCTTCCTGTTCGGCATCGGCAATGCGCCGGCAATCTTCATGGTCGTGGTTGCGCTGTTTTTCCACATGGTGCTGGCGACCATCGCCCAGATCGACGGCGTCAGCCCCAACCTCATAAACGTTGCCCGCACCATGGGCGCCTCCAAGCGCCAGATCTACGGCCGCGTCATCGTGCCGGCGATCCTCCCCGGTATGCTGCAGGTCCTGCGGATGAACCTGTTCGGGGCCTGGATGGTGGTCCTGGTCGCCGAATCGACCGGCGTCGGCTACGGCATGGGCCAGGTGATCATGCTGGCGCGCAACACCTTCAATCCGTCCCTGGTGTTCTTCACCATCGCCGTGGTCGGCGTGCTGGGCTTCGGCTTCGATTGGCTGCTCAGGATCGCCCAGCGCCGCATCCTGTATTGGCTCCCCGACACCCAGGAGAAGCTGCGTGGCCTTTGACGCTCCGCATTTTTCGTCGAGGACGGCCGTGGTCTGCCGCGGCGCCGGCAAGACCTGGGCCGCCGGCACCAAGCGCGCCCACGAGGCCTTGCGCGACGTCGACCTCGACATAGCGCCGGGCGAGTTCGTGGTCTTCCTCGGGCCCTCGGGCTGCGGCAAGAGCACCTTGCTCTATCTCATCGCCGGGCTGGAGGATGCCACCGACGGCGCCATCTGGTCGTTCGGCGACAAGGTCGAGACGCCGTCGCCCGAGCGCAGCCTGATATTCCAGGAGACCTCGCTCTTCCCCTGGCTGACGGTGTGGCAGAACGTGAGCTTCGGGCTCGCGATCCGTGGCGCCAGCCAGGCCGAGCGCCGCCAGGTCGCTGCCGAAGCTTTGCAGCGCGTCGGCCTCAAGGCCGCGATGGACAAGCGCCCCGACGAGCTTTCGGGCGGCATGCGCCAGCGCGTTGCCGTGGCGCGGGCGCTCGCCATGCGGCCCAAGGTGCTGCTGATGGATGAGCCCTTTGCCGCGCTCGACGTGCAGACCCGCGCCCGCATGCAGGATTTCCTGCTGGACGTGTGGCGGGACTCAGGGGCCTCGGTCCTGTTCGTCACCCACCATATCGACGAGGCGGTGGCCCTGGCCGACCGCGTTGTCGTCTTCACTGCACGGCCGGGCCGCATCAAGACCATCGTGCCGATCGACCTGCCCCGGCCGCGCAACCTCTTCTCCCGCGACGCCGAGGCGCTGCGCATCCAGCTCACCGAGCTGCTGCGCGACGAGGTCGATCGCGCCTTCGCCGAGCAGGAAGCTCTCACAGCCGCAGTCTAGGAGACGCCAGCATGGCTACCAGTCTCATCCGCAGCCGCGCCACCATCACCGGTGTGAAGGACCGTTTCGCCTGGAACGAGATCAAGGACGGCGCAGTGCTGCAGGAGGACGGCGTCATCGTCGCCGTCGGCACCTATGACGACTTGCACGCCAAGCACCCGACAGTACCGGTGATCGGCACGGGCAAGGAGATCCTGCTGCCGGGTTTCGTCAACGGCCATCACCATGTCGGCCTGACTCCGGTCCAGCTCGGCTCGCCCGACATGCCGCTGGAACTGTGGTTCATCACCCGTATGGTGATCCGCAACCTCGACCTCTATCTCGACACGCTCTACTCGGCTTTCGAGATGATCGGCTCGGGCATCACCACGGTGCAGCACATCCAGGGCTGGATGCCGGGTGTGCTGTCGGACGTCGAGAAGCGCGCCACCGAGACCATCCGTGCCTACGAGGATGTCGGCATGCGCGTCAGCTACTGCTACGCCGTGCGCGACCAGAACCGCTTGGTCTACCAGGCCGACGAGGAGTTCGTTGCCAGCTTGCCCGCCGAACTGCAGGGGCCGATGAAGCGCTGGTTCGAGCGCTTCAAGATGAGCCTCG
>CADECW010000012.1:54253-64044 GCA_902825855.1 uncultured Rhodospirillales bacterium
CGGCTTGCCGCCGCCGGCGGCTGCGTCTGCCACAATTGCTCCTCCAACTTCCGACTGCGTTCGGGCGTGGCGGCGCTGAACTTCTTCGAGAAGAAGGGCATCAACACCGCAATCGGCCTGGACGAGGCCGGCATCAACGACGACCGCGACATGCTGCAGGAGCTGAAGCTGGTGCTGCGTGCGCATCGCGTCCCCGGCATGGTCGAAGCCGATGTGCCGACCATGTCCCAGGTCCTGCGCATGGCGACGGTCGGCGGTGCCAAGACCACGCCCTATGGCGAGACCATCGGCTCGCTGGAAGTGGGCAAGGGGGCCGACATGGTCCTGATCGACTGGGACAAGGTCGCCTATCCCTACCTCGACGAGCTCACGCCGACTCTCGACGCCGTCGTGCAGCGCGCCAAGAACGACGCCGTCACCATGACCATGTGCGACGGCGAGGTGATCTACCAGGACGGCAAGTTCACCAAGGTCGACAAGACCGTCGCGCTGAAGGCGCTGCACGACGACCTCAGCAAGGCTCTGGCCGACGATGAGGTCGAACGCCGCAAGCTCTCGGTCGCGCTGCTGCCCTATGCACGGAAGTTCTACGAGAACTATATCGACACCTCGAAGCACCAGCCGTTCTATCGGCCGAGTTCGATGGTGTAGCTCGCCTGCACCAGCCTGGAGCCTATCGCCAACCGGAATCCCGTCTCGCCACGGGGACCTTCCGGAGGCCGGTTGCACGAGGCATGATGGTGACGGCCTCCGTTACCGACAGGTCCCCATGCCGCTTTCCTTCCGTCCCCTGAGCCATGCCCTGGGCGCCGAGGTCCAGGGCGTCGATCTTGCCCAGGCGCTCAGCAACTCCGAGTTCGACCAGATCCATCGCGCCTTCCTCGAGCGCGGCATCCTGTTGTTCCGCGACCAGAAGATCACGCGCGAGCAGCATATTGCCTTCAGCCGCCGATTCGGCGAGCTCGACCGCCACGACAACCTGCCGCGCGACCGCCATCCCGACTATCCCGAGCTGCTGCTGGTCACCAACATCCCGGAGAAGGACGGCAAGCCGTCGGCCTCCAAGTACACCGGTCAACAGTGGCATTCCGATATGTCGTTCACGCTGCAGCCGTCGCTCGGCTCGCTGCTGCGCGGCATCACCATCCCGCCGGTCGGCGGCGACACCATGTTCACCAACATGTACCGCGCCTATGAGGCGCTGTCGGACGGCATGAAGGCGATGATCGAGCCGCTGCATGCCGTCCATACCGGCCGACGCAAGGTTCTGGACACGAACTCCGAGCGCGAGAAGGAGCAGACCCGCATCAATCCGCCGATCGCCCAGCCGGTCGTGCGGGTCCATCCCGAGACTGGCCGCAAGGCGCTCTATATCGGCGACAAGGTCTCCTGCCTGGTCGGCATGACGGAGGAGGAGAGCGGGCCCCTGATCGACTACCTGGTGAAGCACTCCACGCGGCCGCAGTTCGTCTACCGCCACCAGTGGCGCCAGGACGACATCGTGCTGTGGGACAACCGCTGCACCATGCACATCGCGCTGGGCGACTATGAGGAGGGCGAGACCCGCCATCTCGAGCGCACAACCGTCAAGGGCACGCCTTCGGGCTACTACCTGCAATGAAGCGCGCGACGTTCCTGCGTGGCGCCGCGGCGCTGGCGATCGGTGGGCCGGCGATCGTGCGGGCGCAAAGCGTGTACCCCGACAAGCAGATTCGCATGATCATCCCCTTCGCGCCGGGCGGCACGACCGACCTTCTCGCGCGCGCCGTCGGGCAGCATTTCTCGCAGGCGTGGGGCCAGCCGGTGGTGGCCGAGAACCGGGCAGGCGCCAACGGGGTGGTGGCGGGCGAGATCGTCGCCAAGGCGCCGGGTGACGGCTACACACTCTCGGTCGTGGCGATGGGCCATGCCATCAACCCGCTGATCTACAAGAAGCTGCCTTATGACGGGACCGCGGACTTCACGCCGATCAGCCTGATCGCGACCTTCCCGCAGCTCGTGCTGGTGCATCCCGCCCTTAAGGCCGGCACGCTCCCCGAGCTCCTGTCCCTGGCCAAAGGCTCAGCGCAGCCCATCACTTATGCGTCCGGCGGCAACGGCTCCTCTCAGCATCTGGCCGGCGCGCTGCTGGCTCACATGGCCGGCATCACCCTGACCCATGTCGCCTACAAGGGAGGCAATCCCGCCCAGCTCGACCTGATGGCGGGCAATGTCGACATGATGATCACCCAGCCCAACTCCAAGGACCTCGTCACCACGGGCAAGATGCGGGCGCTGGCGGTGAGCTCGCTACAGCGCTCCAGCTTCTATCCCGATTTGCCGACGGTCGATGAGGCCGGTGTGAAGGGCTACCAGTCGGTCGCCTGGTACGGTCTGGTCGGCCCAAAGGATATGCCAGCCGAATTGGTGAAGAAAATCGCCGACGAGGCCGTGCGCGCCGGCGCGACCGAGGCCGCCAAGTCGATCGTTGCCCAGCAGGGCGGTGACATGGTCGCCGGCACGCCGGCCGCGTTCGCCGAGTTCATCCTGGCCGAGCGCAAACGCTACGAGACCATCGTGCGCGACGCCGGCATGACCGTGGAGTAGGGCGGGCAGCCTTTGCGGTATTTTCGTCGGTCGCGGCGCCGTTTCGCGAACGTGACATTCCTCACCTACGGGCGCCGCGAGCAGCGGCTACGGTTGACGGCATCACCCCCAGTTTGAAACAGTCGCTGCTTCAAACAGCCGAGGAGGCCCCGCATGGTCGCGTCACGTCATCCCGAAACGATTTCGCTGCACGCCGGCTGGCGTGCCGATCCCTCGACCGGCGCCGTGGCCGTGCCGATCTACCAGACGACGTCGTTTCAGTTCCGCGATACCGAGCACGCTTCCAACCTGTTTGCCCTGAAGGAGCTCGGCAACATCTATACCCGTATCGGCAATCCCACGACCGACGTGCTGGAGCAGCGCGTGGCCGCCCTCGAGGGCGGTGCTGCCTCTCTGGCGCTGGCCTCGGGCCAGGCGGCCTCCGCCTTCGCAATTCAAAACCTGGCGCGTGCCGGCGACAATGTCGTGAGCTCCACCGACCTCTATGGCGGCACCTGGAATCTGTTCGCCAACACCATGAGGGACCAGGGCATCGAGGTGCGCTTCGTCGACCCCGCCGATCCGCAGGCCTTTGCCCGCGCCACCGACCAGCGCACCCGCGCCTACTATGCCGAGACGTTGCCCAATCCCAAGCTCACGGTATTTCCCATCCGCGAGGTCGCCGAAATCGGCCGCCCGCTCGGCGTTCCGCTGATCGTCGACAACACCGCGGCACCCGTTCTGTGCCGGCCGTTCGACCACGGCGCCGCGGTCGTGGTCTATTCCAGCACCAAGTATCTAGGCGGCCATGGCAACTCGATCGGCGGCCTGATCGTCGACAGCGGCACCTTCGACTGGGCGGCTCACGCGAAGCGCCAGCCCGCGCTCAACACGCCCGATCCCAGCTACCACGGCGCCGTCTGGGTAGAGGCGGTGAAGCCGATCGGCCCCGTCGCCTACATCATCAAGGCACGCACGACGCTGCTTCGCGATCTCGGCGCACCTCTGTCGCCGTTCAACGCGTTCCTGATGCTGCAAGGCATCGAGACCCTGGCGTTGCGCATGGAGCGACATGTCAGGAACACCCAGGCCGTCACCGATTTCCTGGTCAAGCGGCCGGAGATCGCCCGCGTCATCCATCCCTCGCAGCAGAAGGGCGAGTCGCGCCGCCGCGCCGACACCTATCTCAAGGGCGGCTATGGCGGCCTGGTCGGCTTCGAACTGGCGGCGGGCCGCGATGCGGGGCGTCGCTTCATCGATTCGCTGAAGCTGCTCTATCACGTGGCCAATATCGGCGATGCCCGCAGCCTCGCCATCCATCCGGCCAGCACCACGCATTCCCAGCTCACGCCCGAGGAGCAGCTCAAGACCGGCGTGTCGGACGGCTATGTGCGCCTGTCGATCGGCATCGAGCACATCGACGACATCGTCGCCGATCTCTCGCAGGCCCTCGACGCGGCCGGCACGCGGGCTGCCGCCGCCTAGACCCTCTACGGGTGAATCCGTCCGGCTCGGATGCGCCGGACGGAGCGTACCCCGTGGCCGCGTTCAGCGCGCCATGCCCGTCGCCCCGTCCGGGACATCGTAGAACGCGAGCGTCATCGCCACGCTGGTGTAGTGCCCCATCAGCGTGATGACGTCGGTGACACCGACGTGACCCAGCGCCTTGACCGCGCGCTCGTGCAGGCCGCGCGATACCCAGCGGCCCTGCGACAGCGCGATGGCCATCTCGTAGACTACCTGTTCGCGGGCGTCGTCGAACGAGGTCGGCAGCCCGCCCAGGATCGCCTCGACCTTGCTGGCGGGCAGTCCGGCCGCTTTCGCGAGGCGCTCGTGGGCGGCCGTCGGATAGGCCGAACGCCAGTGACTGGTGATGACGCAGACGGCGATCTCGCGCTCGCGTTCGCTAAGGGAATACTGCCCGGGTTGGAAATGCGCGCCGAAAGGACCCGCGACTTTGGCGAGCTTCGGGTTGTGCACCCAGATCTTGGTCGGGCCGGGCAGGCGCCCGCGCGCCTCGATCATCGACTTGTAGCCCGCCTGCTGCTCGGGGCTCATCTTTTCGTACGGGACTTCGGCGTAGCGGCCAAAGGTCGGGGTCTCGGACATCAGCCTGTTTCCTTCCTATCGCTGGATCATCAGGCATCGGGCGATGGACCGGCGGCGCTGTCAACCCGGCCTTGTCCGGCCCGCACTCCGAACCTACACTTTGCGCATAAGTAAATAGTGCTGAGTAACAGCAAGCGTTCCCAGGGAGGCTATAATGGCACGTGTTACGCGCCGTTCGTTCCTGAACGCGTCCAGTGCAGGAGCACTGGCTGTCAGGGCCGGCGGCATGGCTGGTATTCTGGCTCTTGGCAAAGCGCCCGCTTTTGCGCAGACGTCGACGCTGCACTGGCTGAAGTGGAACGACTTCGTTCCGGCCGGTGATCAGATCCTTCGCCAGTCGATGCTGGCGGAAGCCGAAAAGGCGCTCGGCTTCAAGATCAACATGGAGACGATCGGTCTGAACGACCTGCAGCCGCGGGCGACGGCGGCGATCCAGGCGCAAGGCGGCGCCGACATCATCATGATCTTCGACAACAAGGCGCAGCTCTATGGCGACAGTTGCGCCGACGTGTCGGCGGTGTGCGAGGCGATCGGCGCGGCGCAGGGCGGCTACTACGACCTCGCCAAGGCCAACACGCACGACGGCAAGAAGTGGATCGCCGTGCCCTACTGCATCGTCGGCGCCATGGTCGCCTATCGCAAATCGTGGTTCGACGAGATCGGCGTGACCAAGTTCCCGGAGACCTGGGAGGAGTACCGCGAGGCCGGCAAGAAGCTCAAGGCCAAGGGCCGGCCGCTCGGGCAGACGCTCGGCCACACGGTCGGAGACGCGCCGGCCTTCGCCTATCCCTATCTGTGGTCGTGGGGTGGGCGCGAAGTCGAGGAAGACGGCAAGACCGTCAAGCTCAACTCCAAGGAGACGGTCGAATCGGTGAAGTTCCTGACGGCTTTCTGGAAGGACTCGCACGACGAAGGCGGTCTTGCCTGGGACGATTCCAACAACAATCGCGCCTTCCTGTCGGGCACGATCAGCGCCACGCTGAACGGCGCGTCGATCTACATCGAATCGCTGCGCAAGCCCGACCAGTACAAGACCGACAAGGGCGCGCAGCTCAAGACCGATATCCAGCATGCACCGTTGCCCAAGGGACCCGCCGGCCAGTACGGCGTTCATCCCTTCCAGTGCATGATGGTGATGAAGTATTCGAAGAACCAAAAGCAGGCGATGGACTTCCTGAAGTGGTTCCACTCGGCCGACGTCTACGACAAGTGGTTCAACGTGCAGAAGGGGTTCGCCACTGGTCCGACCAAGCAGTGGGAGAGCCACAAGATGTGGCAGGAAGACCCGGTGATGGCGCCCTACCGAGTGGCGCCGCGGCTCGGTCGCGTCTACGGCCACGCCGGGCCGGCGGGACCGAAGGCCGCCGAGGTGCTCTCCAAGTACATCATCGTCGACATGTACGCCAAGGCCGTCCAGGGCATGCCCGCCGAGGATGCGGTTAAGTGGGCCGACGGCGAGGTGCGCAAGGTCTACGTCTGAGGCGATCGCTCAGTACGACTTGCCCGTCGGATAGGTCGCGAACGTCGGCACCATGGGATCCATGTGGTCCCACGGCTGGGCGCTCTTCACGAAGATGTTGGCGTCGGGCCGGAACCAGCTCGCATCGTCGAAGGTGCAGACGCGGATGCCGACGATGTCGGGCCGCGTCGACACCTGCACGTAGAGCGGCGTGCCGCAGTCGCCGCAGAATACCCGCGTGATCTCGTTTCCTGAATCGGCCTTGGCGACGTAGCGCTTCGGCGAGCCTTGGACGATGCGAAATTCGGCCGCCGGCATTCGCACTGCCGCGACATGCGGCGCGCCACTCTGCAGCTGACAGTCCCGGCAGTGGCACTGCAGCGCAAAGAGCGGCTCGCCGGCGCATTCGTAGCGCACCGCGCGGCACAGGCATCCGCCGGTTCTGATTGGCATACGGCCCTCCGTGGGTTTGCGATTTCCCGCACCTTGTCTCGCATTTTCGGGCTACCATGCCCACCCCTACAGGAGCGTGTGCGGTGAACCGGCGCGAGTCCCGCGCCGGGTGGCAGTCATGGCGAATTCCCGCTAGACTTCCCGACCGCCAGCCCGATGCAAGGGAGCCAGCCGATGACTGCGCAGACCAGAGGCCGCATCCGTCACGTTGCCCTCAGCGTAAAGGACCCTTGGGAGACCGCCGAATTCTACAAGCAGGCTGTGGGTCTGCAGGAAGTCATGGAGATCGACGGCGAACTGGCCGAAGGGGTGTTTCTGACCGATGGGGTGGTGAATCTCGCCATCCTCCACTTCAAAAGCGACGAGGCCTCGCAAGGCACCGGCGCGGATTTCGTCGGCATCCACCATATCGGCTTCTGGGTCGATGACGTGGTGGAGCAGGGCAAGATCGCGCGCAATGTCGGCGCCACCTGGATCATGGGCGATCCCGACAATCCAGACGGCTACGAGGTGAAGCATACCGACCTCAACGGCATCATCTTCGACATCGCTGCCCACGGCTGGGCCGGCTCCCAGAAGGAGCCCGGTGCGGCGGACAACGTCGCCCACGGCAATCCACAGCGACGCCTGGCGAAGTTCGATGAGCGCCGCGCGAGGGCCTACGCGAAGTACGCGACGATGCGAGGCAAAAGGGTTCCCCAGGCTGCAGAGTGACGTCCGGCGCGGCTCTGCGAAATAGCACCACCCGACCGCGATTGTTAGCCCTCCGTCGGCCATCCTAGGATGGCCGGAGTCGAGACGGAGGAATCATGGGCCAGGAAATCACGCTGACGGCATCGGACGGCGGACGCTTCGCGGCGTACCTCGCGCTGCCGGCAAAGCTTCCGGCGCCTGGGCTGATCGTGCTGCCCGAGGTGTTCAACACCAACCCGCACATCCGCTCCGTCGCCGACGGCTACGCGGCGGCGGGATTCATCGCGCTGTCGCCTGATGTCTTCTGGCGCCAGGAGGCCGCAAACTACCTGCCCTATACCGACGAAGGCCGCGCCAAGGCGCGCGCGCTGTGGGCTCAACTCGACACCGACCAGTTCGCCCGTGACCTCGGTGACATGGTCGCCACGTTGCGCGGACGGGCGGACTGCACCGGCAAGGTCGGCGTGATGGGCTTCTGCCTCGGCGGCAAGTTTGCTTATCTCGCCAGCACGCGCCTGCCGATCGAGGCCGCCGTCAGCTACTACGGCGTGCAGATCGACCAGCATCTCGACGAAGCCGGCCGTCGCCGCTGCCCGATCCTGATGCATTTCGCCGAGAACGATCCGCATGTGCCGCCGCCGACCGTGGCGGCGATCAAGGCACGCATGGGCGGCGAGCCAGGTGTCGCTATCCACGACTATGCCGGCACCGAGCACGGTTTCAACCGTCAGGGATACCCGCCGTTCAACGAGGCAGCGGCGGCGGAGGCGCGCCAGCGCACGCTCGCCCATCTCGGCCGGCACCTTGCGTGAGGCTTCAAGCGCTAGGCTCCGACATATGCCACGGCTTCGATCTCGACCTTCATGCGTGGATCGACGAGAGAAGTGACCTCGACCAGGGTCGAGGCCGGCCGGTGCTCGCCGAAGTAGCGTTGGCGCAACGGGTTGATGCTCGCCCGCTCGGTGATGTCGGTCATGAAGACCAGCACCTTGATCACCTGGTCCGGCCGGCCGCCGGCGTGGCGCAGGCACGTATCGATGGACTTCAGCGCGATCTCGAACTGGCCAACGGTGTCGGGAGGCATTGTTCCGTCGGCTTTCATTCCCACCATGCCGGAGAGGTAGATGAAGTCCCCCGCCCGGACGACATGGCAGTAGTGGCTGACCGGTTCCATTTCTCCGGGAACCATGAAGCGCTGGATGGGCATAGCGGTGATCTCCCTTTTTCCGGCAATGGGTGCTTTCAGGTCTTCAAGAACTGACGGCACTGGTCGATTACGATGGTCTTCGTCTCCTCGAAGCGCACCGCGCGGTCGAGTTCGGGGCGCTGATGAAACCAGCCGATCTGGGCGAGCCCGCGGATCAGGCGGAACATCGGCAGCAACGCCAGCGACTGCTCCGAAAGCTGGCGCACCGATCGGTAGCCGGCGACGTACGCCTGTTCGAAAGCCTCGAAGTTGGCCCCGCGTTGCTGATAGAACAGGGCCACTGCGATGTCGTAGGCGTGCCATCCCCAGCCGGCGTCGTCGAAATCGATGATGGTCAGCGCATCGCCGTCGACCAGGACGTTGCCAGGATGCATGTCAGCATGGATCAGGCTGTAGCCGACAGGCTGGCGGTCCAGGCCGGCCAGAGCCGCATGCAGATGCGCGCGCGTGTCGAGCAACAGCCGCCGCTCACTCTCGGAGAGGCCGCGGTGGTCCCAGAAGGGGCCCCAGTGCGGGGCGTCTCCCATCAGGCCATCGGCGTCCAGTGCGTGGCGCGTGAACCTCGCCGGCGGCTTCCAGGCCTCAGCCTGGTCGTGAAGCGATGCCGTGAGCGCGCCAAGCTGCTCGAAACGACGCGCCGCCATGTCAGTGTCGGTCGTCTCGCGCAGCACCTCGGCCAGCACGCTTCCCTTCGTCCAGCGGGCCAGGCCGGCGAAGCGCCGCTCGCCGGTGGCCGGGATGGTCACGGAGGCGTACTCCTGGCCATCGCGCGTGCGCATCGGCGCCTGCACCGCAATGCCTGCATCGTCCAGCGCTCGGATCCAATCACGTTCGGAGATCAATTCGTCGATCGTGTGATACCAGGGTCGATGAAGGCGCAGCCCGTAGGCGACGCCGTCCCGACGATCGACCACGCGGTAGGTGACGTTCTCGGAGTGCGACACCAACTCGAGCCCATCCGGTTCGATGGGAAACGCCTTCAAGGCCTCCCGGGCCGCGGACGCGAAGGTGTCTGACGCGGCGCCGTCAGCCATTTATCTCGGCAATCGTATCATCGAAGGCACTCAGGAACTCGTCGGCCTGGCTTTGGCCGAAGACCAGCGGCGGCCGGATCTTCACGACGTTGCGGAAGGCGCCGGCATTGCTGGTGAGGAAGCCGCGGTCTTTCAGCTTGTTGACGACTTCGATCGCGCGATCGGAATCTGGCTCGAGCGCGCCTCCGACCTTGACCATTTCCACGCCGATGAACAGCCCATGGCCGCGCACGTCGCCGATGGCGGCGCACGTCTTCCTGCGTTCGCCGAG